>JAMOUL010000236.1 GCA_027062035.1 Candidatus Aminicenantota bacterium
AATGTTGAGCAAATCAATAACCTTAGAAGCGCTCTGAGAAAGAGTGGGTCCGTTATAAAGGTTATAAAGAACAGGATAGCCAAAAAGATTCTCGATAAAACACCAGCCGCTTCTGCAGAAGACTGGCTCACAGGTCCTACAGCTGTTGTCTTTATAAAGGATGATGTTGGAAAGGCAGTTAAGGAGCTTTATGAGTTCTCAAAGGAAGCTCCTTTGAAGTTTAAGGGATTTGTACTTGAAGGACAAAAGATGGGACCGGAGAGGGCAGAGGAGCTTTCCAAGCTTCCTACAAAGGAAGAGCTCCTTGCAAAATTTGCAGCTGCCATGGCTGCTCCTCTGGTTCAGTTTGGAAGGGCACTTTCAATGCCACTGTTTATGCTTGGCAATGCCCTTTCTCAGTTTAAGAATATAAAGGAAAAAGGAGAATAAATAGGAGGTAAAAAATGGCAGAGATAACAAAGGAAGATTTCTTCAAGCATCTGGATAACCTTACGGTGCTCGAGCTTGTCGAATATCTGAAAGAGTTCGAAGAGCGCTATGGGATCAATCCTATGGCAATGGCTGCAGCTCCTGTAGCAGCCGCAGCAGCCCCCGGTGCAGCACAGGCTCAGGAAGAGGAAAAGACTGAATTTGATGTGATTCTCAAGGATATTGGTTCTCAGAAGATTAAGGTAATTAAGGTTGTCAGAGAGATAACCAACCTCGGTCTGAAAGAGGCTAAGGCTCTCGTGGAATCTGCACCTACCGCTGTAAAGGAAGGCGTACCAAAGGAAGAGGCAGAGGCTATTAAGGCAAAATTTGAGGAAGTCGGAGCCACAGTAGAGATTAAATAAGGGGTATTTAAAGGTTAGATATGGAGGAAAAGGGATTTTATAGAGAGAGGAAGGATTTTTCTAAAATTAAGGTTTTTCTGGACATTCCCAACCTGATAGAAGTCCAGAAGAAATCCTACTCCCAATTTCTCCAGATGGAACTCCTTCCCGAAGAAAGGAAGGACGTTGGACTTCAAGCAGCCTTCAAATCTGTGTTTCCTATTTCTGACCAGAAGGGAAACGTAAAGATCTTCTTCGATAGCTACAGAATAGGCGAATGGAGCTGTAGTTGTGGAAAGTTGAAGGGGGTTGAATACTCCAGAGCTGTGTGCAGTAAGTGTGGAGCTCTGTTTCCACCTGGCACAAAGCCTGATTCTGAAACAGTATGTCCATCCTGCGGTGCTATAGGCACTGCAGAGATGAGGGTATGCTCCCATTGCGGAGACACTGTCAAGCTCAGGCTCATGCACACGCCGGAGGAGTGTAAGGAGAAGGGCTACACCTACAGTGCGCCCATGTATGTGAAGTTCAAAATAGCCATCTACGAGAAAGAAAAGGGTAAAAGGGAGAAGAGGATAAGGGAGATAAAGGAAGGGGAGGTCTATTTCGGCGAAGTTCCCCTGATGACAGACAATGGAACCTTTGTTGTTAATGGTACCGAAAGAGTTATAGTTAACCAGCTGCAGCGTTCTTCAGGAGTCTACTTTGTGGAAAGGAAGAAGGAAAGGGGAATAATAACTGCCGAAATAGTTCCGGATAGAGGGGAGAGGGTAGAGATAAAATATGATCCCAAGGGGATCCTATACTCATTCATCTCAAAGAAAAGAATCCCTGTCACTACCTTCCTCAGAGCCCTTGGACTTTCCAGCACTTCAGAAATTATAAAGAGCTTCTATTCCACCTATGAAGTGGTCCCCAAAAACGGTAAATTCTACTGGAAGGTTGGGGAAAATCTTATAGGGAAGAAACTTGGAGAAGATCTAATTGACAAAGACGGAGAGCTCATTGGACCTAAGGGAGCTTCCATAAGCTCCGAAATGGTGGAAAAGGCTAAGAGTCATGGTATAGAAGAGATACTTCTTGCAGATGAGGAGCTTGAAGATGCCTTCCTTGCGGAGGATGTGGTGCTTGGTGAAAAGGAAGGG
>JAMOUL010000237.1 GCA_027062035.1 Candidatus Aminicenantota bacterium
AATGATGAAGGATGAACTTACCCCTGCGGAAATAGTCGAGCAGCTTGATAAGTACATTGTTGGACAGAAGGAAGCCAAGAAAGCAGTTGCAGTTGCTCTAAGGAACCGCTATAGAAGAAGAAAATTGCCCCCTGAACTGGCTCAGGAAATTGCCCCGAAGAATATAATAATGATTGGTCCTACAGGGGTGGGAAAAACAGAAATAGCGAGGAGACTTTCCAGACTTACAGCTTCTCCCTTTGTTAAGGTGGAAGCAACCAAATTTACAGAACGGGGATATGTTGGGCGGGATGTTTCCTCCATGGTGAGAGACCTTCTGGATCTTGCAATAGATATGGTCCGGCAGGAGAAGATGGAGGAAGTTAAAAGGAAGGCCATGGAAAGGGTCGAGGAAGAAATTCTGGATATACTTGTTCGTCCACCACGTCATACAAGGGAGTTTGAGGACTGGGAAGAAAGACAGAGAAGCTGGGAAAAGACGAGGGAAAAGTTCAGAGAAAAGCTGAGAAGTGGTGAACTGGATGACAGGATAATAGAGGTGGAACTGACGGAAAAGAGTTTTTCTCAGCCCCTTGAAATCTTTTCCACAGCCGGGATGGAGGAAATAGGCATTTCCATTCAGGAATTAATACCTGGCCTTCCCTCACACAAGAAAAAGAAAAGGAAGATGAAGATAGGTGAAGCAAAGAGGATTCTCCTCGAAGAGGAACAGAAGAAGATGGTAGATATGGATGAGGTCATAGCTGAAGCCATAAAGCGAGTGGAACAGACAGGGATCATATTTATAGACGAGATAGACAAGATAGCCGGTAGAGAGGGCGGGGCTGGTCCCGATGTAAGCCGTGAGGGGGTTCAAAGAGATCTTCTTCCCATCGTGGAGGGAACAAATGTGGCCACCAAGTATGGTCTTGTTAATACAGAACATATTCTCTTTATTGCTGCAGGAGCATTTCACATATCCAAGCCCTCTGACCTGATTCCAGAACTTCAGGGAAGGTTTCCTATCAGGGTTGAGTTACACCCCCTTGCCAGGGAGGATTTCAAGAGAATCCTGGTAGAACCCAAGAATTCTTTAATAAAGCAATACAAGGCCCTTCTCGCTACCGAAGGGGTTGACGTGGAATTTACCGAAGATGCTATAGATGAGATAGCGTCTGTTGCAGAGCAGATAAATAACGAAATGGAGAATATCGGCGCAAGAAGACTTCACACCATTCTCGAAAAGGTCATGGAAGAGCTATCATTTCATGCTCCTGATCTGAAGGGAAAAAAGATCGTTATAAACAGAGAATATGTCAGGGAAAAAATAGGGGAAATATTAAAAAGAGAGGACCTGAAAAAGTATATTCTATGAAGAAGTTATTTTATTTAACGGTGCTTTTCTCTGTTGTTTTGTTATGGGGATGCGGTGTCAGAGGGAATCCCACTCCTCCTGTAAGAAAGGAACTTCCGTCGGCAAGGATTAATTTGTACCAGGAGGGAAAATTAATAAAAATAAAATTGATTCTTCCCGATCTTTTTAAGGATGGGGAAAAGATAAAATACAAAAGTGTAAAGGTTTATCTCGTCTGGAAAGATGGGAAGCGAAGGGTTTGGGAAGGAGTGAGGCCGGTCAAAATTATAAGCACAGAAATATGGCCGTCTATTCTGGGAAAGGAAATAAGGGTGCTGGCAGAGATAAAGGGCTATCATTTGAGAAAGACAAAGCTCAAATCAGAACCTATGACTGTCAGAGTAACTCCCCTTGCGCCCACGGATGTGAAGGCAGAAGCCAGGGATGAGGGAGTGTATCTTTCATGGAAGCCTCCAGCCAGAAACTGGGATGGCAGCCAGGCAAAACCTGTGGGTTATGTAGTATTTAGAAACGGTAAAATAAGAACCCCCCGTCCAATAATTACTTCGTATTTTCTTGACACAAAGGTCAGAAATGGTAAGGAATATACCTACAAAG
>JAMOUL010000238.1 GCA_027062035.1 Candidatus Aminicenantota bacterium
GGATTTTTATCTATTGATAAAGCTTTCCTTAAAATTCTTTCCGCTTCATCAAGCTTCTCTTTACTCATATAGAAATTCGCAAGTATCACATAGAATTCGCTCTGACCGGGGAAAAGTTTTATGAACTTTTCAGCTTCCTCTATTCCCTTATCCACCTGACCTAAAAACCTATAACAATTCAGAATATTAAGCATTGCGAAGTTATAATCGGGTTTCAACTCCAGAACTCTCTTAAAATATTTGAGGGCCGTCGCAAAATCCTTCTTCCTGTAATATAGATTTCCCAGCGTAAAGATAGCATCTACAATATCAGGTTGTTTTTCAATAATGGATTTAAGAAGAACTATCGCTTCCTCGGTTTTACCCTGTCTGGTTAATTTCCTGGCCTCTATTATTTCATTAAATATTCCTATTTTTTCCTTGGGGTCCGGAAGGTCCCCATCATTTTTAGAATCCACAAAAGTGCTTATATATCCGAGTGCGGCTAATTTTGCCCTTGTGTCAGCATCAAGATTCTTAAATTGTGTATTCAAAACACTCCCCTTCCATCGGTTCTGAAATTCTGATAACATTCTCTTCATTCTTTTAGCTATCCGGTTCTTCTTCAAGTAAAGATTTTCCTTCTCAAAAGGATCGGTGGAAAGATCGTACAGCTCGGGAATTCGAGTGTCTATGTACTTATAATTTTTCCAGAAAATAGCTTTTAATTCGTGCCACCCAAAATGAAGTCTGGGATAAAAACTCTCTGTATAAAGAAGTTGATTAAATTTACTGCCAGGATGAAAAATGAGTGACTTTAAAGATTTCCCCTGCATCTTTGCAGGAACTGGATATCCAAGAAAATCAAGGATTGTAGGGGCAATATCAACAAGCCCAACCCTCGACTTCACAATCTTACCCGAAAGGCCCGCTACAGGTGTTTTTATTATAAGAGGCACCCACACCGTAGACTGATATATAAAAAACCCGTGAGTTTCTTCCCCATGTTCCCCAAGGCTTTCACCATGATCGGCAGTAATCACAAGAAGGGTTTTCTTATCCAGCCCCTCATTTCGGAGATAACCGAAAAACTTTCCGAGCTGCGAATCGGTGAATGCAATTTCACCATCATAGGGATGCCCGGTATATTCCTTATCAAAGGGAGGAGGTGGATCGTATGGAGTATGAGGATCATACACATGTACCCAGAGGAAAAATCTCTTATTTTTATTTTCTTTAAGCCAGGCGATCGCATGCTTTACCACCTCATCTGCCCTCCTCTCCACCAGACTCAAAGAAATCCGTTTATACTTCGAAAGGTCAAAGTTGTCATAATAAAAATCAAATCCCTGATTCAGCCCCCATTTTCCATCAAGAACGTACGCTCCAACCACCGCTGCAGTTTTGAATCCATATTTTTTTAGAACCTCGGCTATTGTTTCTATCTCTTCAGGGACTACGAATCCCCCATTATCCTTTACGCTGTGATAAAAGGGATACGTACCGGTAAGTATAGTGGTGTGGGAAGGCAAAGTAAGAGGCACCTGTGTAATACAGCTATCAAATTTTATTCCTGTTTTACATACTTCATCGATGTTTGGAGTTTTCACTTTGTCATAACCGTAACATCCCAGATGGTCTGCCCTTAACGTATCAATGGTTATCAGGATAACATTAAGGTTTTTTCTCTTCAGTAAATAGTCAATATCAGTTCTAAAAACAAAATATCCCACCGCCCCTAAGAATAGAATTATCCCTCCCAGTGCAAGGAATTTTTTCATGATACGTTAATGATATAACATTATATCTTTTAGTCAAGATGTAAATAAATAAAATATACAATATATTAGAACATAAGAAGGAAAAAGGGGCACTATAAATTTCTATTTTTTTCCAGAAAGGTCAATACATACTTTCCTATAATATCCGCCTCAAGATTAACGTAATATCCTGATCTGAGGTTACCAAGGTTTGTTCTCTTTTGAGTCTCAGGAATAAGTTCCACATAAAAACCATCTCTATCGAGTTCGGAAACCGTAAGGCTGACCCCGTTTACTGCTACTGAACCCCTGGGGACGAGGTATTTTAAAACTTCCTCTCCCGCAGAAATTTTGACCCTGAGGGCATTTCCTTTTTTAACCATCTGAACAATCCTTCCCACACCATCTACATGTCCCTGAACGATGTGACCCGATAGCATGGTTTGAGGTGTGGAAGGTAATTCAAGGTTAACCTCCTCACCAGCCCTTCTGTATTTAAATGCTGTTTTCTCCCACGTTTGAGGGAGAAGATCGAAATCAAAAATCCTCCCCCTCTGTTTAACCACAGTAAGGCATACTCCATCAACTGCAACACTTTCTCCGGGATTTATCTGCAAATCGGCCTCTACAGAAATTTTTCGAGGAGAAAGGGAGATTATTTTTCCCTTTCTGAAAATAATCCCGGTAAACATACAAGTATTTTAGCATTGCAGTGAAATTTCTCCACATTACCTGCGGATCATTTTTCTTACACCCCGGGAGCAAATTTCCCTGGGGAAAAGAAGACGAATTTTCAGGGTCTTCTTTTCTGAAAGGGTGCCTCTAAGTTCATTGCACGAAGAGTCCTTATCATGCACAAAGACTTCAAACGTTATTACCGCAGAAGACCCGCATAAATTTCTAATTTCTTCCTTATCGATAAGGATGGTTCCACCTTCCAGAATTCTCCAGCCATTTGCAGGTACGGTAATATTAAATAGAGAAGGAGGCAACTCCATTCTAAAACGAAATGGAATCCTGTGAGATCTATCGGGCACTACGCAGAGTTTCCCCTCCAGTTCTCTGTCTCTCAAATTATCCACCAGAACCCTGATTGGAAGACTGATATTCTGATTTCCGGAAATGACCTCAAAATTGTACTCGTATACGTACCTTTCCAGAAAATCAGAATCGTAGGACAAAGAGCCTTCGGACATGCGTACATTCATAAAATCTATAAACCCCGGCGCTACCTTTGCAGCATATGAAACGTTCCAGAAACCTGTAGCAGTAAAATACAATTTAAAATACCTGGATTCTCCGAAAACGTTGTGATGTTTCCATCTGACTCTTATCTTAATATTTCCAGACAGGGTCTCCGGAGAATTTGTCCTGGGATTCGTACATCTGCTGTAAATTTTCCAGCTATATCCTGTACGTCCTTTAGTTATAGGAACATCATCCGCGATTCGACAACTCACATGTTCAGCATTCTCTTTCCATATGGTGATCTTAACGACCTCCGAATCGCCAATTCCCGAATAATCCCAATAAATTGTTAAATACGAATCAACAGGATATCTGGACCTATCAGGCACCAGCCTGACATTGATGCTCCCGGAATATCCCATAGATACAAAAATTAGAAGAAGAACAATTACAAAACTTATCTTCTTCATTTCTTCACCTCCTTTTGTTTTATCGTTATTGGATAACACACTCTGTTATTCGCCTCATTGGTTTCCTTTACAGTATTGTTTGAATCAACCTCTCCACAAATCATGTATTTGCCAGGGATAACATTAACAGGCACAAAGGGAGAAAATTTTACCGGTTCTGTAGAACCTCTGGCAGTAAGGATGGGAATAAATCCAAGGCCACAAAGGATTCTCTTTTCTTTTCCGCTTTTGTTCCTTTCAACAAGTAGCATTCCAACATAGAAGTTATTCGCATCAGCTTGCCCTGCATTTTTAACGATAAAGGTAAACCTGCCTGATAAACCCTCGCCCACTTCCGCCTCTTCAGGAGCTTTAAAGTATACCTTCAAATCGGGCAGGTTTCTTGTACGCCTCTTGTTTTTACACTTAACCACAAATCTCGCTTTTCCGGAAATATACCAATGGGGATAAAAAACCTCTATCTTTTCCCAGCCTGAAAAATCGGAATAAATTTTCCATTTATCACCAATTTCTTTTTTTCCCGGCTCATTAAATCCAATCGTTTTTTCTGACGAAATTTCTCCATTACTTCTCACGAACCTGAATTTTACAAACACGGGAGCTTTTTTGGTTACTATTTTCCCTTTGAAATTTACCACTGTCGGACATTCTGTAACGATCCTTTCCGAAACGGCCTTCAACTCGATGAGAATGCTCTTTTCTTCTCTTCCAACTCCAGAAAGCAAAGGGAACAGGCCTGCAAATAAAAAAAACAAAATGCTGAAGGTCATCATTTTTTTCATCGATAAAATTAATGCAAAAATCTTTCCAGCAATGGGTTAATCTCTTTAACCTGCCCGTATAGACGACTTCCTTCAGCATATAGTTATGCACTGTTCTTTTCAGAGTTATAATTTTTGTGTGATATATATCAACGGCTGTCTGTTATAGAGTTATAGCAGGACTACATATAGGACTTATTATCCCCTTCTATAAAGTAGTTACCCCTCAAGCTAACTTTTATGATATATATTTAATGTATGAAAAATTTGTTGGAAGCCATCAAAGAAAATGATTTTTTGAGGGGGCTGGAAATATTATTGAAGGACCTACGAAGAGAGGGTGTAATAGATGGGGCTGTACTGTTTTATGGAGATTCCTTCGATGCCATGATAATAACTGACCTCGCCCGGATAACTGGATACACCTTACAGGATATAAAAGGTATAGCAAAGTCCTATATCTGGAAAGCAATCGAAGAAAAAAGGGAAATTTTTGAGGACGAACTTACCGTAAGGAGAGGCAGTGAATCTTCAATGTTCTATCAAATCACCTCAATCTATGTGAGCCCCATTCTGGTAGATAAAAAGGTTGCAGGGGTACTTTATATAGACAGGTTAAGGAACGAAAATAAATTTTCCGGGGCAGAAAGATTGTGGTTTAAATTCATGGGAAACATATTCCAGCAGTTCATCGATCTATACAAACAGGAATCCATTCTGGACAATTTACAAAGGGAAATCTGGCTGGGAAAGTCCAGCGCATCTGAAGAAATAAGAAAAAAAATAAAAAAATTTGCTCGATTCAGTCCTGTTTTGATTCTTGGGGAAACAGGAACAGGAAAGACCCTCGTTGCCGAACTCTTACACAGATTTTCTGGAAGATCGGGCAAATTTGTGGTGGTTAGTTCCCCAAATATTCCTGAATCCCTATTTGAATCGGAAATCTTTGGTTCTAAAAAAGGTGCTTTTACAGGCGCAGTTGAAAGGAAGGGACTGGTGGAAGAAGCAGAAAATGGCACTCTATTTTTCGACGAAATATCAGAGATTCCTCTCCATCTTCAGGCTAAATTATTAAGGTTCATAGAAACAGGTACATATAAAAGACTTGGAGAATCAAGGGAAAGAAAGGTAAACACCCATATAATATGTGCCTCAAATCGGGACCTCGAAAAGGAGACAGAATCTGGAAAATTCAGAAAGGACCTTTATTTTAGAATATCTGTCTACCTTATTAAAATCCCTCCTCTCAGGGAAAGAAAGGAGGATATAGAGGAAATAGCAATAAATTACCTGAGGAAAAACGGCTACCGGATAGATGATGATGCCATAAAACTTCTTACAGAATACGATTTCCCTGGAAACGTGAGGGAACTTCAAAATGTTCTCAACAGAATTATGGTGGAGACAGAAGGGAGGATAACCTCAAGGGACATAACAAGAGAATTTACCACTCCTCGAAAAACCGGAGGAGACAGGTTAAGCGAAATCTTCAAAGCCATGGAAGAAGGAGCAACCTTCTGGGATGTGGTTAAAAAACCTTATCTTGCCAGGGAACTTAACCGGAACGAAGTAAGAATGATCATAGAAAAGGGTCTGGAAAGAGTAAAATCATACAAAGAATTATGCAGAATTTTTAATATACCCCAAGAGGATTACCACAGGTTTATGACCTTTCTTCATAAACAGGGGCTCATTAAGAAGAAATGAATTACAGGGAAAGATTACCCAGAAACTGGGGAAAATATCGTCTAATTTCCATCATAGGAAGCGGAGGTATGGGGAAGATTTACAGGGCTTATGATCCGAATCTTTCCCGGTATGTAGCCATCAAGGTCCTGAGGGTCGAAGACCCTGTTATTGCCAGAAGATTTCTAAGGGAAGCCAGAGCGCAGGCAAAGGTAAACCACAAAAATATATGCAAGGTTTACGAAGCCGGCGAATTAAGAGGTAAACCATACATTGTAATGCAACTCATAGAGGGAAAAACCCTTGAGGAAATAAAGGATGAAATGCCCCTTGAAGCAAGGGTGCATGTCATAAAGGATGTGGCCGAAGCTCTTCACAAAGCTCACACCCTCGGACTAATCCACAGGGATATTAAACCCTCCAACATTATGGTGGAAAGAACAGAAGAAGGAGAATGGAAACCCTATATAGTGGATTTCGGTCTGGTAAAGGAAAAGGAGGTTCCAAGTTCTACCATAACCAGAACTATTCTGGGAACCCCATATTATATGTCTCCGGAACAGGCCAGGGGAAGAAACAAAATACTCGATAGAAGAACAGATGTTTATTCCCTTGGAGCAACCCTTTATTTTATCCTTACAGGCAAACCACCCTTTGATGGTCCCATGATAGATGTTATAAGAAAGGTTGTGGAGGAAGAGCCCATACCAATACGAAAATTGAATCCATCGGTACCAAAAGACCTTGAAACGATTGTAATGAAATGCCTGGAGAAGGATCCTCAGCTAAGATATTCCTCTGCAAAGGCTCTTGCAGAGGAACTCAAGCGATTTCTGAACGGAGAACCCATTGAAGCAAAGAGGAAATCCCTGTTTTATACCATTCGGAAGAAAATTCTCAAATACAAAACAATTGCTATAATCATCACCTTTTCTATTGTGGCATCCGGTATTTTTATGGGGATGGCGATAAAGGAAAAAGCACGTCAAAAAACGATAACCAGATTTGCCCGTGAATACGATGAAGAAATTAAATACACTGAAAACCTCCTATGGTATGCATACACAAAACCCATTCATGATATAAGAACAGAAAAAACCCTTATTGAAGACAGATTAAAACTTCTGGAAAAACTTATACTTGAAAGGGATTCTGCTGGTTATGGTCCAGGATTTTATGCCCTCGGAAGAGGGTATATGAATCTCGAAAAATATCACACAGCAAAGAAATACCTGGAACTGGCATGGAACAAATATGGATACAGGGGCTCTGAAATTAGGTATGCTATAGGGCTTACCCTTACGAAACTTTATTTAAGAGAACTATTAAGAGCTAACAGAATCTCGGATAGGAATCTTAGAGAAAGAATAAAGAAAAAACTGGAAAAAAAATATCTAAGAGTAGCCCTTTCCCACATAAAGATACTCGGCTCAAAAAGTCCCTATCCCAGGGAATATGCCATGGGGGTAATCTCCTTTCTGAAGAAAAATTATATCTCTGCCCTCAAACATATGGAGCGTGCCTCAAAAAAATTCCCATGGCTTTACGATGCTCAAAAATTTCAGGGAGACATTTATACATCAATTGGCGATGATGAAAAGAATAAAGGCAGAATAGAAGAAGCTTTGAATCTCTATAAAAAGGCAGAGGAAATCTATAAAAAATTGATTGAAGAAAGTGAAAGTTATCCGGCAGCCTACATAGGATTATGTCAGCTATATGAAAAAATAGGAGATCTTCTCTTCTTTTATTTT
>JAMOUL010000239.1 GCA_027062035.1 Candidatus Aminicenantota bacterium
AGAGTTTGTCTTTGAGCCAGACTGACATGGATTCGCGAAAAACAGGGTATGTTAAAGGAAAGGAAGAAAATACCTGCTTGAGGATCCTTTCAAACTTGAGAAAGGGCTTTTCATAGAAAACAACATAGTCCACATCCCGGGGGCGTATTCCTTCCTGTTCCAGACAGAAGTTTATGGCATTTATCGGGAAGGAATAATCATGTTTCTTCCTTGAGAACCTTTCCTCTAAAGAGGCGGCTACCAATTTGCCGTCTTTGATAAGAGCCGCGGCTGCATCGTGGTAGTAACAGGATATTCCCAGTATGTACATTAAAATTGCCTCCTTATCCAGGTTTCATCCGGTTCGAAATTCAGGGTTATCCATCCTCTTTTTCCCTTCTTGTTGAGAGGATCGCTGAGTAGGCCATAAATGTGAAGGGGAAGAAAAATGGTGAAGTACATTAACCCAAGGATTACCGCAGAATTAAATCTGCCTATTGTGTGCATAAATTTTTTAAAGCCTTGCCATAGCTTTTTCATGATAAAAACCCTTACTGAAGAAGATGCTTTTTAACAATTATATCATAAAGAATATCTGCCACTAATGAATGAACAATTTTGTTGGGATGGCGATCTATCTCGTCTGCAACGAGCTGGGTGTTTTTGTATTTTTTCAGGTAAGGTAGAAGGTCGACGAAAATAAAACCTTCGGCCTTCATAAGACTTTCCACCCTTCGGTGGACCCTCAGGAATGGGTAATGTTCAAATGAAAAATCAAGGGATGGGAAGAGAACAACAATAACAGGAATATGCTTTTCTTCTGTTATTTTTCTGAGTTTATTGTATGCATCTATGGTTTCCTTCCATCCTCTGTATTTATCAGTATGTATTTTTTCCATACATTTAATAAATTCTCTTTTAACCCTTTCGTCCTGCGATATTTTCCATATGAATCTGAAGAGCATGGAATGTTCAAAAAAGAATTTGTTGATTCCTTCTGGCTTTTTATAAGCCATTTTTCGGTAAAATCTCAGGAGGTCCCTGGGATCGATTGGATCGTTCAGACAATACCCTATGATTATAAGGTCAGGAGCGAACTTCATTCCAAGCTCTTCTATCGTTGCAATTTCCTTCATCGCATCCCATCCCGGTCTTGCCAGAACTATTACTTCCACGTTTTTGAACTTTTTCTCGAGCTGTCTGGCAAAGGTCTGGTTGAACCTGACACCCCATCCGGCTGCAATGGAATCTCCTACCACGAGAATCCTTTTTACACCTTCTGGCTTTTTGAATTCGTGCTTAAAGTCTCTGAAGCCCAGGGAATTGGCTTCCCTTTCGATTTCCTCTCCGTATTTGTTGTTTAAACCCAGATAAAATTCCCTGTGGAGAGGGATGGTGAGCCTTGCAAAGAGTTCCATTACCAGCAGTCCAAATAGAATACCTAAAAGTAAAAGTAGAACCTTTTTCATAACTTATATTCTATGCTTTTGTGGAGGAATTATCAATTTGAAGATATTTTTTTAGCTGGTAAAATAGCTTGGATGACTCATTTACCCACAATACTGGTATGGTTAATTCTTCTGGGCTCACTGGGAGGATTATACCTTGGGGGAGAAGTACTTGTTTCAGGGGGAGTTTCTCTTGCTAAAAGAGCCGGTATAAAGAGAGTTGTGGTCGGACTTACGGTGGTAGCAGTGGGGACTTCCATGCCGGAATTTTTTGTAAGTCTTTTTGGTGCCCTTAAAGGGAGTCCGGATATTTCTGTGGGTAATGTAATTGGTTCAAATCTGGCTAACATTGGCCTGGCTCTCTCCATTGCAGTTTTGATAAGAAAGGAAACAGGTAAGTTTGTCGATGTTACCTGGGATCTCACTTTCCTTTCTGGCGCGACGTTGATATTCCTTTTTATGTCCATGGATGGAAAAATTTCAAGGGGCGATGGACTGGTATTATTTCTGATGTTGTTTCTTTATATACTCGCATCTGCCAGGAGGGAGGGGCAGGAAATAGAAGAGGAAAAATCGTTAAGTTATCCCATATTGCTTCTTATTTCAGGAATAGCCATACTCGCAGTTTCCGCCCATTATACTGTAATTTCCGGTATAGAACTCAGCAAAAGGATGGGAATATCTCAGCTGGCAATTGGAATGACTGCCATGGCACTGGGAACTTCATTGCCTGAGATCTTTGTCTCGGCAGTAGCTGCAGTAAAGAAGGAAGTTGGTATAGGTATAGGTAATGTTATAGGTTCCAACATTTTTAACCTTATGGGAGTTGCTGGTGGAGTGGCGATAATAAAGCCTCTGGATGTCAATATTCGTCTGGTAAAGGTATTTATACCGGCTTCCCTGATTTTTGCCCTATTTCTCCTTTTCCTTTCCGCATTTAAAATAAGGTTAAGAAGAAGGCATGCTTTATTAATTCTTGTTATTTATTTCGTTCTGGTCTATAACCTCTTCCATTGATATAATGGAAAAGGATGAGAATTTTAATAACAGGCGGGAAGGGGCAACTTGCCCATGCTTTGAAAAGGGAATTTGAAGGACATACCCTTTATGCTCCTTCCAGGGAAGAGCTTGACATTGCTGATTTTGAAAAGCTGAGGGAGACAATTGAGGAATTTAAACCCGATGTCCTTATAAATCCAGCAGCTTTAACTGCTGTGGATTTTTGTGAAGATGTTCCTGAGGCGGCGTTTATTATAAATGGAATAGCCCCCGGGAAAATGGGAGAACTGGCAGAACAATTTTCCTTTGTTCTGGTTCATATAAGCACAGATTATGTTTTTTCCGGGGAGAAGAGTAGTCCATACCTGGAGGATGATTGTCCTCTTCCCCTTTCTGTTTATGGAAATTCAAAGCTCGTTGGCGAGAACCTTATAAGAGCGGATACGGAAAGACATTATGTAATTCGAACTGCAGGGCTTTTTGGCCCGGGAGGAAAGGGAAATTTTGTAAAATTTGTTCTGAAAAACGTAATGGCAGGCAGGGAACTCAGCATAGTTAATGACAGATACTCTTCTCCCACTTATACTGTTGAGCTGGCATCACAGATAAGAATCATGCTCGAAAAAGGCGTACCTTACGGCATTTATCACGCCACAAGCGAAGGAGAATGCAACTGGTATGAGTTCGCCAGGAAAATTGTGGAGCTCAAAGGGGGAAATACAGAACTTGTGAAACCCGTCAGTTCAGAGCAATTCGTTCAAAGGGCAAGAAGACCCAGATATTCTGTCCTCGAAAATGGAAAATTGAAATCGCTTGGAATAAATCTCTTTTCCCATTGTTTTGAGGCTCTTGAAAAGTACCTGATTTCCGGGGAAATCTGAAGCAGGATCTTTAAACGGATGGTAAATCTTAACTATAAAAGAGCGAGTCTACAAGCAGGGATAAAAACCGAACTTATGTTCTGTGTCCGGTAAGCGGGACCTCAAAAGATCCTGAATTAGAGAATGGAGTTGGAGGAAGAATTATGGAGATGAGAAATTGGCTTCGTATTCCTCGCAGGAGATTCCCTTTTCTTTAAGCCATTTTTTAAAGTTCAGATAATCGTTTATTATGCGACCATGATCGAAGGCAAGGGGAGGTAATTCTTCAAGGGAAAAGAGTCTGGCATTTTTGGCGTCATCTCCACCGACAGGTTCACCCTCAGCTCTTGCGATGAAAACCAGGGTGGCAGTGTGAAACCTGGGGTCCCTTTCAGGATGAGAATAGACATGCATCTGGCATAGAAGTTCTATATCAAGACCTGTTTCTTCCTTTGCTTCCCTGATGGCGGTTTGCTCAAAGCTTTCTCCGTACTCCACAAAACCCCCGGGAATTGCCCAGCCATAGGGAGGATTCTTTCTTTCCACAAGGACTATTTTATCCCCTACTTCAATTATTATGTCAACTGTAGGGAAGGGATTCCTGGGCTGGTTCATGTTTCTCCCTTTTAAGTTTTTCGGCATCCACCACTTCGTCTCCTTCGTCAATTCGTACAAGGCGTACCCCCTGGGTGGATCTGCCCATTTCTCTGAGTTCCTGGCTCTTTATCTTTATTATTTTTCCCTTCCTGGTTATAAGCACAATCAGGTCTGAATCAATGGGGAAGGAAGCAACAACATGGCCGGTTTTGGCAGTCAGTTTTACATTCTTTATTCCCGATCCTCCCCTTGATTGAAGTCTATACTGGGATATAGGGGTTTTTTTACCATATCCAAGGCTTGTTACCACCAGTATGTTTTTTTGCCCTGGTTTTATAGTATCTGCGCTGACAACTTCGTCCCCTGGCTTCAATCTTATAACTTTAACTCCGGCAGCAGTTCTTCCCATCACCCTTATGTTGTCGGCTGGAAACGTTATGGACATCCCATTTTTTGTGGCAACAAATATGTTGTTTCCGCAGTCAGGAAAAACAGCTACAACTTCGTCCCCTTCCTTCAGTGTAATGGCTATTTTTCCGTTTCTCTTTACGTTTACATATTCAGAGAGCTCGGAACGTTTACCCATTCCGTTTCTGGTAATTATTATCAGATTTTTTCCCTTTACGTCTTTAAGAGAGAGCATTTCCTTTATCTTTTCGTCCTTTTCAAGGGAGAGGAGATGGGACAGGTGTTTTCCGCTTCCCCTTTCTCCCGTATCAGGGATTTCATATGTCTTTATGCCGTAAACCTTGCCCTTGTCCGTGAAGAAGAGGAGCAGTGAGTGGGAATTTGCCATAATGACCTTTTCAAGGACATCTTCCTTGCGTACAGTTTCGTTCCTGCCCTTACCTCCTCTTTTCTGCACCCTCAGGAAGGTTATGGGTTTTTTCTTGAGATATCCCTTGCTTGTAAGAATTACAAGATAATCCCTTCTGGGGATAAGTTCCTCATCGCTTACATCATGAACGAAGGGAACAATTTCAGTTCTCCTGTCGTCCCCGTATTTTTTCTTTATTTCCCTGAGCTCTTTTTTTATGACGTTATCGAGTACTTTTCTTGACCCGAGGATTTCCCTGAGTTCCTTAACCTTTTCCAGAAGCTGGCGCTGTTCCTCCTCCAGTTTTTCCTTTTCAAGGCCGGTTAATCTCTGTAGCTGCATTTCAAGTATGGCCTGTGCCTGGGGGTGGGTGAGGTTAAATCTCTTCATCAGTGCCGCTCTGGCAATGTCAACGTTTTTTGATCGTTTTATTATGGCCACCACTTCGTCTATATTGGAAATTGCTATGAGCAGACCTTCCAGTATGTGGAGTCTTTCCTCTGCTTTTCTAAGTTCATAACGACTTCTTCTTATTACCACAGCCCTTCTATGGGAAATGAAGTGGGTCAGGATTTCCTTCAGGTTCATTATTTTGGGCTGGAGGTTTACTATGGCCAGCAGGATTACACCATAGCTTACCTGAAGCTGGGTGTATTTGTAGAGAAGGTTTATTATTCTTTCGGGATTTTCATCCTTTTTTAGTTCTATAACGACCCTTATTCCCTTTCTGTCCGATTCATCTCTTATATCGGTTATTCCTTCTATCCTCTTTTCCTGGACAAGCTGGGCTATTTTTGTCAGGAGTCTTGCTTTGTTTACCTCGTAAGGAAGCTCTGTTATAACAATTCTGGGTCTACCCCTTTCTTCTTCTATGTGAGTTCTTCCTCTGATAATGATTGAGCCTTTCCCTGTTTCATAGGCGGATTTGATGCCATCAAGCCCTGTTATCATTCCGTAGGTGGGAAAATCAGGGCCCTTTATAAATTCCATCAGCTGGGATACTGTTGCCTGAGGATTGTCTATAAGGAATATGAGACCGTCTATTACCTCTGAAAGGTTGTGAGGAGGAATCCGTGTAGCCATTCCCACCGCTATTCCAGAACTTCCGTTAATAAGGAGGTTGGGAATTCTGGAGGGAAGAACCACAGGTTCAAGGACAGTGGTATCATAGTTGGGAATGAAATCTACTGTGTCCTTGTCTATATCCGCCAGCATCTCCTCGGCAATGCGGCTCATTCTTACTTCTGTGTAACGCATCGCCGCCGGTGCATCGCCATCTATGGAGCCGAAGTTTCCCTGTCCGTCCACCAGGGGATAACGCATGGCAAAATTCTGTGCCATCCTTACGATGGCATCATAAACAGCAGCATCTCCATGGGGATGGTATTTACCGATCACCTCTCCCACAATCCTCGCCGATTTTTTATAGGGGGAGGAATGGCGGTTTCCTGCCTCCCACATAGCATATAGGATCCTGCGGTGAACAGGCTTAAGACCATCCCTTACGTCAGGGATTGCTCTACCTATGATTACGCTCATGGCGTAATCAAGGTAGCTTCGTTTCATCTCATCTTCAATTTCGATGGGGATAATCTCTTCCATAGCTCTCCTTTAAAGGTCAAGATTTCTAACTTCTATGGCATTTTCAACGATGAAATTTTTCCTCTTTTCCACAGATTCTCCCATTAGAATGGAGAATATTTCATCCGCCTCCAGGCCATCTTCTATTCTTACCTTGAGGAGTCTCCTTCGCTCAGGGTCCATGGTGGTTTCCCAGAGCTGTTGTGGGTTCATTTCACCAAGACCCTTAAATCTCTGAATATTTAGACCCCTCTTGGCTTTGTTAAGAATTTTTTCCAGGAGTTCCATTTCATCCTCTATAGGTTCTGGCCAGCCCTCAATTTCGAAGGGAGGTTTGAAACCGTCCAGTTCCTGAGCATAACTCAGAAAATCCGGGGAGGAAACAAAGTCCCAGTCTATTCTAAGGGTTATATCATATCCATCCTTTTCGTACTTAACGAGAAGCACAGGCGATTGGTTCTCTTCGTCGTATTCCTGTTGAACCCTGTAGCCCTTTTCTACCAGCGCTTTCTGAATTTCAACGGCCTTCTCTTCTGTGAAATCAGAGGGTTCCTTTACCCCAGTATTTATTATAAGATCAAGGATTTCCCTCCTGTATCCCTTCCTTTCCAGATATTTTAGAACCTCCCTTTTCGTCATAAGACCCTTAAGTATTTTTTCCAGTTCTTTTCCCTGATACTCCTTGCCATGGCTGGTTATGACGAACTTGTCCTTTACCCTCTTTATAATGAACCTGTTAAACTCTTTATCATCCTTAAGATAAAAGGATTTTCTTCCTTCCTTTATTCTATAAAGGGGAGGCTGGGCAATATAGAGATATCCATTTTCTATCACAGGCTTCATATATCTGAAGAAGAATGTGAGAAGTAATGTCCTTATATGAGCTCCGTCAACATCAGCATCAGTCATAATAATGATCTTGTGATAACGGAGCTTGGAAATATCAAAGCTTTCTTCCACCCCTGTTCCAAGTGCAGTAATTATGGCTTTTATTTCCTGGGAGGAAAATATCTTGTGCATGGAGGACTTTTCAACATTAAGAATTTTTCCCTTAATTGGAAGGATAGCCTGAAACTTGCGGTCCCTTCCCTGTTTTGCTGAACCACCTGCAGAGTCTCCCTCAACTATGAATATTTCGCTGAACTCAGGATTCCTTTCCTGACAATCGGCGAGCTTTCCAGGGAGGGTGGTGGATTCCAGGACTCCTTTCCTTTTCACCATTTCCCTGGCCTTTTTAGCTGCTTCCCTTGCCCTGGCTGAGGTTACGACTTTATCCGCTATCTTCCTGGCAACC
>JAMOUL010000240.1 GCA_027062035.1 Candidatus Aminicenantota bacterium
GTGATAGAACAGCGGAGGCTACCCGGATAGATTATGACTCCCCGTGCTGAATGCGTTCTGCCAGATATATAAGAGAAAATGGTAATTCATGATATAATGCCTTCTGAGCTTAAGCCTTCAGGTGGTACTTATGTTTTTCAGTTTTATGACAGGTGGCTTAAAATTGAGTGGTTTTTACAGAGTGGCAGCTATAGGAGAAAATGGCAGAATTGTTTTTTATAAGAATATTCCCCTTTATGAGACAGTTTAAGAGGAGGAGAGTATGAAAAAGATAATTGTACTTTTGATTGTTGTCAGCTTTGCATCCGCTGGCAGCATTTCTTTAAGTTTGAATGCATCCTGGATGATAAAGAAGGACAGTAACTTCAAGGAAATATATGGCTCCGGAGGATTTTCTCCTGGCCTTAAAGTTGAGTTTAAGGCTACGGAAAATATAGTTGTATATGGAGGTTACGACTACTTTTCCAGGACCGGCACAACACCTGTATTTAAAGAAAAAGCAAAGACGACTCACAATTATATGAGTTTTGGCCTGGGATATGAAGGAAAGATTTCTAAAAGGATGTCCTGGGGCCTTTCAGCAGGTTTTCTTTATGTGAACTATCGGGAAGAAGCCCTGGAAGAGACAGTGAAGGATTCTGCATACGGGTTCCAGGTTGAGGGTTGTTTGACCTATAACTTTGCGGAGCACTTCCTCATGAGAACCTATATATCCTATCTGAGAGCCAATGATGAGGTGGAGGGAGTTTCAGTTAAACTCGGCGGTATAAAGGCAGGAGCCGGGATAGGCGTTAGATTCTAAATTGCAGGAGGGGGCTCCCTCTCCTTGTTGCTTATAAAACCAGTGCCTGATGAAGGGGTTCTACTTCTATAATGAATCCGTCACCGTTAAACCTGTACCTTTCTCCCGCAGGTAGAGTATATGCCCAGAAAATTTCGTTTTCAGTAATAAATACAGGAAAGAACCGCCTTAAGGGTCCAGGTATTCCCCTTGAGTTAAAAATGTTAGACAGCTTACGTTCTTCTTTTTTACCTATGGGAATGTAACGGTCCCCCTGTCTCCAGTTCCTTACCCTTACCGGAAATTTAATGCCTGTTACATAAACGGCATCCGTCCTCGAGAAATCGGGTTCGCCGCTGAACCTTCTGACCTTTATCCTCCATAATCCATTAATCCTGTATTCTCCCTCTTCAGGAATTTCCAGTTCGTATTCTTTAAATGCAGGAAGCTTGCCCAGATAGAAAAGTGAATCGCCAAGCCTCATAATCCTTTCGTCACCGGGCAGAAAATACTGCTCTCCCGGAGTGAGGTTTACAATGTGTTCTATGTGATCAAAATTGATGCGCCTTAAATTTCCCCTGGTGAATCTCAGAAATCCTCTTACGAGCCTTCTTCTGAATCCCGTGGGCATACTGTCCCAATCCTCAATTTTTAACCTTTTTCCCGTCGCCCTTTTTTCTATCTCTTCCTGGACTATTTTTTCAATCCATCTGTCTTCTTCTATGAAAATCAGTGCTTCCCTTGCAAGAATTCTCTCGGCAGCAGGAAATCTTTCCTTTAAAGCAGGAATGAGTTTATGCCTTATCCAGTTTCGGTCATAGCCAGTATCCATGTTGGATGGATCCGTTATGAACGGTATCCCGGTTTTTTTCAGAAATTCCATTATCTCTTCCCGGGTAATATTGAGTAAAGGCCTGATGTACCTGCCTTCCCTTAACAGGTGTATTCCTGCAAGGCCGGAGATTCCTGCGCCTCTGAGGAGTCTGTAAAGAAGGGTTTCTGCCTGGTCGGAAAGGGTATGGCCGGTGGCTATTTTGTTATAGTTCTCTTTTTCCGCTATTTCTTCCAGAAAACGATAACGAAGCTCCCTTGAGGCTTCCTCAATGTTTAACCCTTTTTCCTTAGCATATGCCTTTACATCCAACTTCTTTGTGAAGAATGGAAGATCGTATTCTTCGCTCCTTTTTCTGCAGAATTCCTCCTCGCTGTCTGCTTCTTTTCGAAGTCCATGATTGAGATGTGCAATGCCGACGGAAAATCCAAGTTCTTCTGAGAACAGGAATAGAAAATGAAGGAGGACTGTTGAATCCGGTCCGCCAGAGAAAGCAACCAGTACTCTATCCCCTTCCTGAATGAGATTGTTTTTTCTTATAGTTTCTTTAAATTTACGGTATGGCATAAAAAAAATGGCGGCGGAGGGATTTGAACCCCCGACTCTGCGGATATGAGCCGCATGCTCTTACCAACTGAGCTACGCCGCCAGGATAGAGAATTATACTGAAATTTGCGGAAATTTGTCAATAATGGAATACTATTTATAGATGAGGGTTTTCGTATATTTTCTTTTCTGTTTAATGATTTTCCCCTTTAATTATAAAGATTATGATTCTCTGCTCATAGAGCATAATGCCCGAAAACTTTCCATTCATCTTATTGAAGGGATAAAGAAAAATCCTCGGCTCTATTTCCCCATGTTTACCCTTATGTCGCTATCAATGTACGATCTTAAGGATGATTCCTATGTTTCTCTGGTCCTGGATGAAAAGATACTCGCTCTTTTTGATTTGATAAGGGCCTGGGAGGAAGGAAATCCTGCAAGGGAAAGAGATGCGATAAGAAAAATTGATAAGTTTCCATCAACCCTTGCCTTTATAATTCCATTAATAACCCATGATGAAATGATAGGGCTTCCTTTTGTGGTTAAGAAAAAATGTATGGATAAGTTCACAAATATATTAAAAAGTTGTGACAGAAAGAGTTTGTATAAACGGGCTGGAGAAGTCTTTCGTGTAGCCATTGCCTCTGAGAACATGGATGACATCATTCCAGCCTTTGATGTTTATGCCAGAAAGCTGGAGAAGGAAGGTCGAAAAAAAGAATTGCTGAAAATTTGCGATAAATTCTTTGCGAGTGTAAAGAGACAGGGGCTTTCCTTTCCTCTTGCGTATTATTATATGCACCTTGGGGCCTACTATGAAATGGCAGGACAGCGGGTTAAGAGAATTGAGGCTCTTGAGAATAGCGGAGAGGGCTTTTTAAAGATAAGGGATTATAAACAGGCCCTTAAGCTTTTCGAAGAAGCAGGAAGGGATGCAGAAAATATGAACAGTGACTTCAGGGCAGAAACTCTGTATGAGAAGGCAGCTTCCATTTCGAAGATACTCGGTAAATTCAACCCGGAAATCATTCTGTCCCTGGTGAGGATTTATTATAAGAGGGGTATAAATAAAAAAGCCATAATTTTGTGTGAGAGTGCACTAAAGAGGAAACTTCCTGTTTATTACAGAGTCAAATTTCTTCATTATCTCGGCCTTCTCAGGTGGAGGTCCCCGGTTTTCGGAAGGTTCGCTGCTTACAGGTATATGAGGGAAGCCTATAAACTGGCTATAAGGTTTGATGAGATGGTTCTTTCCAGTCTGGAAAGGAGGTACGAATTTCTAAAGGAAAAGGCTTCAATTATAGAGGATTATTCCCGTGCTCAGATGAAACTCGGAGAGGCAATAATCATACTTCTGATTGTATTGTCAGGCTCTTTTCTTGGACTCTATTTCTTTTCAGGCTGGATTCTTGAAAAGAGAAGCGCACTTATTGGCCCTTACAGAATTAAAGGGGTAATAGCCCGGGGAGGGATGGGAACCGTTTACCGGGCAAAATCACTGAATACAGGGGAAGAAGTGGCTCTTAAAGTGTTAAGGAGAGAATTATACACAGAGCAGGCAGCAGAAAGGTTTAAAAGGGAAACCATGTTTTTAAAGAAGTTAAATCATCCAAATATTGTGCGTTTTATAAGCAGTGGTCAGCATGGAGAGAGATTGTATTTTGCCATGGAACTCATAAAGGGGGATACCCTGCAAAATATAATTGAGAGGATTTTTCCTCTTCCACTTGAAACCAATTTTCAAATAGTTCATCAGATCCTTTCCGGGCTTAAATTTATACATTCTAAGGGAATAGTTCACAGAGACATAAAACCCTCCAATGTGATGGTAGTGGGGGGAGAGAGAACTTTAAAGGGAGGTAAAATTCCGAAGGGAGCTATAAAGCTCATGGACTTTGGAATATCGAAGAGTGAGGAGCTCTTTAAAATCACCACCACCGGGGAGGTTATGGGTACCCCATATTTTATGGCTCCCGAACTTATAACTTCCGGCGATAGCGACAGGCGAAGCGATATATATTCCTTTGGGGTTACAGTTTACTGGCTTTTAACACGGGAAATTCCGTTTTTCCATCCGGAACTTGCCACTGTACTCTATAAAATTGTCAACCTGGAGCCCCTTCCTCCTTCAAAAATTCGACCTGGAATCCCCCGGTGTCTTGATGAGATCATTCTTGTTTGCATGGAAAAGAATCCTGAGGACAGATACCAGGATGTGGATGAACTTCTGGAAGAACTTTTCCAGTGTGAAGAGGAGCTGAAGGGGCTGTGATATGAAGGATAAGGAAAGGGCGTTAAAGTACGCTATATTTTTAACTTTATTGTTCTTTTTTGTAGAGGTGGCAGGGGGATTAATATCCGGTTCCCTTTCACTTCTGGGAGATGCTCTGCACATGTTGAGGGATGTAGTTTCGCTGCTTATTTCCTTTGCAGCCGTAAAGGTCTCCAGAAAACTTCCCACCCCAACAAGAACCTTCGGATATCACCGGGTGGAGATACTGGCTGCACTTCTGAACGGTTTGATGCTTGTCGGGATCAGCATCTGGATATTTTATGAAGCACTGGAGAGAATAAGGTCCCCAAAAAATGTAATTGGGAGTGTTATGCTCTGGGTGGCCCTGTCAGGATTGGTGGTGAATATAATAGCTGCCCTTATGCTGCATGGAAGTCGTGACCTTAACGTTAAAAGTGCCTTCCTTCATGTTCTTACAGATACGCTCTCGTCGGTAGCAGTGATCATAGCTGCTATCTTTATCTGGATAACCGGAAAAACTATCATAGACCCGATCCTCGCGTTTTTAATCTCCCTGTTTATTCTGGTATCGTCCTTCGGCATAATTAAGGAAGCCCTGAGAATTCTGCTGGAGTTTTCGCCCAGGGGAATAGATTCCAGGAAAGTGGCCGGAGAAATCCTGCAGGTTAATGGCGTAGAAGGAGTGCATCATCTGCATATCTGGAACCTCTGTTCCAATATAATTGCTGCTGAGGCACATATTTTGACCCGTGAGAAGGACTGGAGAAAAATAGAGGAGATAAAGAGGAAAATAAAAGCCCTTTTAAGGGAGAAGTTTAAGATTTCCCATACAACCCTGGAATTCGAGTGGGAGGAATGTGGGGAAAACTTCTGTGAAGAGGAGGAGTAAATGCTTCAGATATTTCTGAGAAGTATAGTCCCTCTTCTATTGTTGATAGGTGCAGGATTCTTTTCAAGGTATTTTGGAATATTAAAAAGGGGAGATGAGAGGGTCTTAAGCGCCTATGTGTTTTTCTTTGCACTTCCTTCCCTTTTCTTTGTTAATATTTCTTCTGTCCATTTTACAGCCAGAGAACTTAGATTCGTTATGGCCAGCGCTTTGCCCTCTGTCATTGCTCTCGTTTTTTACCTGTTCCTTTATTTTGCGTTTAAGTTCAAAAGGGAAAACCTGTTCCTTTTGATTCTGGTTACAGTATTCGGAAGCACCGCCTTCTTTGGAATTCCCTTTATAATGTTTGCGTTCCCCGGGATAGAGCCAGAGCGACTGGCCACCCTTGCAGCAGCATCCACTTCTCTTGTAGGAGTATTTATAGGAATAACTGTTCTTGAATTTCATGCTATGGGGGAGACCTCCCTTGGTAAAGCTATTAGAACGGTAATTATCAAGCTTTCAAAGAATCCCCTTATATTATCCATTGTTATTGGAAGTGTTTTTGCTATCTTTAAAATAAAAGTACCACACCCCCTGGCTACCGCCCTTCATATGCTTGGTAGAACCACGGCAACCGTCGCCATTTTTATGCTTGGAGTTTTTCTTTATGGAAAGAACTACAGCAAGCTTTTTCTGGGATTCAAACTGAGCCTGCTGAGAATAGTGGCTTTTCCCGTTGTGGCTCTTGTATCTTCTTTATTACTGGAAATTTCCGGCATAGAAAGAACGGTAGTGGTGTTGATGCATGGAATGCCAGTGGCGGTTTCCCTGATTATACTCAGCGAAAGGTATAGCTTTCAGAAACAGGCCATTGCTTCCGCCATCCTTATATCCTCACTTGCATCCGGTCTTCATCTCAATCTATGGATTTTTGTGCTGGGTTTGATAAAATAATCTCAGGAGGTGGAAATGGGTGAATTGAAAACGGGAGAAAAGGCCCCTGAATTTTGTCTTCCCGACCAGAACGGCAAGGAGGTTTGCTTGAAGGATTTTCGGGGTAAATGGGTGGTTCTATACTTTTACCCCAGGGACAATACCTCTGGCTGTACCAGGGAGGCCATAGGTTTTACTGAAGCAAAGGATGAGTTTGAAAAAATGGGGGCGGTTATAATCGGAGTTAGTCCCGACTCTGTTAAAAGCCACAAAAATTTTGAACAGAAGAAGGGTTTAAAAATAATTCTTTTGAGCGATACGGAGCATAAGGTGCTGGAAGCATACGATGTCTGGCAATTGAAGAAAATGTATGGAAGAGAGTATTACGGAGTGGTGAGATCAACCTTTCTTATTGACCCTGAAGGAGTTGTCAGATACATCTGGAAAAAGGTTAAAGTTGCCGGGCATGTTGAAGCGGTTAAGGAGAAATTAAATGAGCTAAAGGGGGGATAAATGAATGTTGAGGAGGCAATTGAGAAAAGGAGGGCTTACAGGTCCCTTGAACCAGCTGATATATCCCTTGAGTTGATAAGGGACCTTGCTGAAAAGGCCAAACTCGCTCCCTCCTGTTTCAATAATCAGCCCTGGAGGTTCGTCTTTGTTAAAGATAGGGAGATTCTTAGCCGAATTTTTGAGGCCCTTTCCAGGGGTAATGAATGGGCCAGAAAAGCCTCCATGGTTATAGCGGTCTTCAGCAGGAAGGACTTTGATTGCGATATCCATGGAAGAGAGTATTATCTTTTCGATACAGGAATGGCAGTGGCTTTTCTCATACTCAGGGCTACTGAGCTGGGCCTTGTGGCGCACCCCATTGCAGGATATCGTGAGGATAAGGTGAAGGAGGTATTGAACATTCCAGACGATATGAAGGTGATAACCCTTATCATAGTTGGAAAGCATTCCGATGTTATCAATCCTGATTTATCAGATGATCAGAAAAAACACGAACAGGACAGACCGGATAGATTACCTCTGGAAAAATTCGCTTATATAGACCTCTACGGGGAATAGTATCTTCTACAATAAGCAGGGGCTTGACTTTACAATGGAAGCGTACTATAATAATTACAGGAGAAGTCCTCACAGGGGAGGTGAGAAATGGTAGAAGAAAGGGAAGTTGTCAAGGAAAGTATTCTGGTTGGTGGAGAAGCTCTCGAAAAGGCTCCGGTGATAAAGGGAATTCCAACCGGAATAGATGGCCTGGATGACATGTTTTTCCAGACCGTTGTGGAGGACGGAAAGGTAAAGAAAAAAGAACTGGGAGGTATTCCATCCTATACAGTATTCAAAAT
>JAMOUL010000241.1 GCA_027062035.1 Candidatus Aminicenantota bacterium
GAATTCCACCTACGACGTTCACAACGACACTTGCCCACGTAATCAACCCGGAATTTTACATACCCATATCAGAGAAAATAGCAACGGTAGTCTTAAAAAGGTGGTGGTGGGAGCTAAATCCGGAATACAGAAAGCCAAGATGCGTAGGCTCAGACTCAAGAAACCTGACATGCCTTGAGAAGTTTTTAAAGGAGCTCAACGGCCTCTTGATTGAAACCGGAATTAGCATGGTTGACCTGGGCCTCTCTCTCTACCTTATGAGCAGTGAGGAACCAAAGTACAGGGAAAAGGAAAGCAGGAAAAGATACAACTGCCTGAAGTGGAGGTGTGATGAACTGCCGGTTGAAGACGGGAAGGGCGAAACAGAAAAAAAAGAGAGGAACCCCGACCACCCCCTGAATACAATACTCTACGGGCCGCCGGGAACGGGAAAAACCTATGAGGTTGTCAGAAGGTCTGTGAGAATAACAGGAGCAGAGGAAGAAGAACCGAGAGAGGCATTTAAAAACAAGCTCTTTACGGGGCCAGACGACTGCCAGTGGCGAATAATATTTACAACCTTCCACCCGTCGGTTTCCTACGAAACTTTTATTGAAGGGGTATGGGCGGAAGTAAAAGATGGCCAGCTACACTACCAGGTAAAGGATGGACTTTTCAAGATAGCCGTTTACCAGGCTCTGTGGCTGGCTTATAGCGCCAGGAACCCTGAAGTTCAGTGTAAGAGCTACTACGAGAGGAAGAAGCTCCTCCAGAAAGCCTTAAAAGCTCACTTTATAGGTGACGAAGAAACCGACGGAAGCCCATTTGACTTTGAAAACGCCGAAAGGGTGGTGGTAATCATTGATGAAATAAACAGGGGGAACATTCCTTCAATCTTCGGTGAGCTGATAACCCTTATTGAGGAAAGTAAAAGGCTGGGAAACGAGGAAGAACTTCAGGTAATCCTTCCCTACTCGCAGGAAGTCTTCGCAGTCCCTAAGAACCTTTACATAATTGGAACGATGAATACTGCCGACAGAAGTATAGTCCTACTTGACGCGGCCTTGAGAAGAAGGTTCAGCTTTGAAGAGCTCCTGCCACAGCCTGACCTCCTCAAAGGTATAGAAATCCCCGTGGAGGACGAAGAAAATGAAACTCAACCTTGAGAGCTTTTTAAAATACCTGAACTGGAAGATAAAAGAGGCCAGGGGAAAAGATTACACGATAGGCCATGCCTACTTTATGAAGCTGGATAGAGTTCCCCAAGAAAAACGGACTGAAGCCTTTGTTGAAGTTCTGAAAAATGCCGTTCTTCCCCTGCTCCAGGAGTACTTCTACGACGACTGGGAAAAACTGATAGAGATATTGAACCCGAAAGAGAGAGCAGATGTTGAAAAATATCTGATAGACAGGTTCGGAGAGATAAAGGTAAGAAAAGAAAATGCAAGGAAAATAGTAAAACTGCTGGCAAAAGCTGTTGAGCTCCAGGAAAAGGGGCAGAATGGTCAGATTTGAGCACGACAGAATTAAAAAGGAAGAGCTCCTGCCGCAGGAGTGGGAAGAGCTAAACAGAATAAGGCAGGAGTGGAAGGTGGGGTTTGAGCTGACAAACCCTGACGAAATAAAGCTCTCAAACTATGTGGGGCTTATAACCTTCTCAACTGGCAGGTTCCTTGAAATATTACCGAAAGTTTACAGAAGCACCCGGGAAAAGGAAATTACAGAAGGAAGAAGGCTGATAACCCTTTTTATCCTTGAACTCCTCTTTCCCAACCTCAAGGAACTTGGAGCCACCGGAAAACTTGACCTCTCAATTCCTTTCCTTGAAATAATAACCCTGATAACCCTGAGATATACCGAAAAGAAAATCATCCAGCCGGGTCTTTACAGGAGCTACCAGAGAGAGAAAGTGCTTTCA
>JAMOUL010000242.1 GCA_027062035.1 Candidatus Aminicenantota bacterium
ATAACCTTAAAGTACTGGTATGGGCAGCCTCTGCTACAATATTCCACTTTGGAAAACATTTAACCATAAGGGTGGGAATCTCCATGCTGGAATTTCCAGTGGAAAGAAATATCAGAAGGGAAATAATAACTATCAGTATAGAAGAAGAAAGTAAATACAGAGTTATTTTGTATATTTCTTTTTTAAGATTTATCTTCACATTAGCAATTATTAACAACAGAAGAAATCCATTTACCCACCAGTAAAAATGGTATAAAGCCCCTACAATTTTGGTTATAGGAAGAAATGGAGAGTGATAAAAAATTGAAAAGGCAAAAATCAGAGAAAAAAATATCAATGGCAGGGAAATTTGAGGAATTCTAACATTCCCTTTCTTTATTTTCAGTAAAATCAGAAACGAAAGTAAAACCAGAAAGTAATAAATAAAAGGATCCATCCCCAGTAACCACCAGAGAGGGGCAAGATAAATAGCCCATTTTATTATGAAAAAACTTATATTCTCTCTAACTGCCATCGTATCATATTTTATCATCCCTGGAAATTTTCAAGTAATTCTTACCACTTATGTTTATTGAATATTAACATCAAAGTTTCATTTCTTTTCTTTAAACTGCTCATTTTATACAATTATAATGATATGAAAAGGATACGGACCATCCTGAACAGCCTGAAGGGAGGAGTAATTGCCTTTTCGGGAGGCAAGGACTCCCTGACCCTGTGTCTTCTGGCCAGGGAAATATTCGGGAAAAACTACCTTTGCGTTACCGTAAAGTTTCCATATACTCACAACTGGACTGTTGAAAAGGCAAGGGAACTGGCTAAAAGGTTCTCCCTGAACCACAGAGTATTAGAACTCCCCATGCCATATGAACTCAGGGAAAATCAGCCCCTGCGCTGTTACTGGTGCAAAAAAAGGATGTTTCAGGCCCTGAAAAAATACACAAAAAGGGGATGGAAGGTTATGGAGGGAAGCGTTTATAGCGAAGAGGGAAGAGAGGGTTTAAGAGCGGCATGGGAAGAAGGTGTAATATCACCTTTTATAAAGGCAAGGGTTGGAAATAGAGCCATTAAGAAATACCTTACAGAAGTGGGAGTTGAGGATATTCCATCTGAAACATGTCTTCTAACCAGAATACCCAGATGGGAAAAGGTTGATATTGAAACATTGAAAAAAATAGAAAGGCTGGAGGATTTCCTGAGGGAAAATGGCATAACAAAGGTAAGAGCAAGATGGCACAGGGGTTTAATTCGCATAGAAATTGAAAGGAAAAATCTGAAAAAGGCATTTAAAATCAAAGAAAAAATCGTCAGGGAGGGAAAATCCCTTGGATTTTCCTTTGTAACCCTTGACCTTGCAGGTTATAAAGAAGGTTCCATGAATTATTAAAACTGAAAGGGTGCTCCTGAAATAATTCAGGAGCACCCTTAATTTATTTTAACCTTACTTCTTTTTGAAGACAACGTTCCCGTCTTCAACGTCCACGAGAACCTTATCCCCTTCCTTTACCCTGCCTTCAAGAATTTCCACCGCAAGCGGATCCTGCACATATCTCTGTATGGCTCTTCTAAGAGGCCTTGCTCCATATACCGGGTCATATCCTTTTTCAACCAGAAATTCCCTGGCTTTCTCTGTTAACTCTATGGTAATTTTCTTGGGTTCAAGAAGCTTGTTCAACCTTTCCATCTGAATATCTATAATCTCATAAATAACCTCTTTGCTTAACGGCTTGAATATGACGATCTCATCTATACGATTAAGAAATTCGGGCTTGAGCGTTCTTCTCAACAGATTCATCACTTCGTTATGCATCCTTTCCTCGTCCCCGACAAGATCCTGAATCATGCTGGAGCCGATATTGGAGGTCATTATAATCACGGTGTTTCTGAAATCAATGGTTCTGCCCTTATTGTCAGTCAACCTTCCGTCGTCAAGTATCTGGAGCAGGATATTGAATACATCCGGATGGGCCTTTTCTATTTCATCAAAAAGCACTATGGTATAGGGCCTGCGCTTTACTGCTTCGGTAAGCTGTCCTCCTTCCTCATAACCCACATAGCCAGGAGGAGAACCAATCAATTTGGACACAGAATGGGCCTCCATGTACTCTGACATATCCAGACGAACCATGGCCCTTTCATCGTCAAACAGCTCTTCAGCAAGGGCTTTGGCAAGTTCGGTCTTTCCCACGCCGGTAGGACCAAGGAATATAAAGGAGCCTATGGGCCTGTTGGGATCCTGAAGTCCAGCTCTGGCCCTCCTTATGGCGTTAGCCACAGCCCGAAGGGCATGATCCTGTCCAACCACTCTTCTGCGAAGTCTCTCCTCAAGGTGAACCAGCTTCTCCTTTTCGCTTTCCATAAGCTTGGTAATGGGAATTCCTGTCCAGCGGGATACCACCTGTGCAATTCTTTCCTCGTCCACCTCTTCCTTCAGCAACCCTCCTTCTTTCTGGAGCTCTTCCAGTTTCCTGTGAACTTCCTCCAGTTGCTTCTCCACCTCGGGAATTTCTCCGTATTGAATTTTAGCCGCCAGCTCAAGGTTTCCTTCCCTCTGGGCCTTCTCAAGCTGACGCTTCAGTTCATCGATTTTTTCCTTAAGCTCCCTGGATCTGGATATAAGTTCCTTTTCTGCCTTCCACTGTGCCTTAAGTGCATCGCTCTTTTCCCTCAACTCTGCAAGTTCCTTCTCTATCTTTGCCAGCCTCTCCCTGGCTTCAGGGTCCTCCTCTTTGGAAAGTGCCTGCCGTTCAATTTCAAGCTGAATTATCCTGCGCTCTATCTCATCTATTTCTCTGGGCATACTGTCAATTTCTATCCTGAGCTGAGCAGCCGCCTCATCTACAAGGTCAATGGCCTTATCGGGGAGGAATCTTCCGGATATATACCTGTGCGAAAGGACTGCTGCAGCAACGAGGGCCGAATCCTTGATTCTAACTCCATGGTGAACTTCATACTTTTCCTTTAGCCCTCTAAGTATGGCTATGGTCTCCTCGACAGAAGGTTCCTTAACATATACTGGCTGAAATCTTCTTTCAAGAGCCGGATCCTTTTCTATGTATTTTTTGTATTCAGTCAGCGTTGTAGCACCTATGGCCCTGAGTTCTCCCCTTGCAAGGGCTGGTTTCAACATGTTTGAGGCATCAATAGCACCCTCTGCTGCTCCTGCCCCCACCACAGTATGAATTTCATCTATAAATAGAATAATCTGACCTTCAGAGTTTATAATCTCGCTCAAAACAGCCTTCAGTCTATCCTCAAATTCGCCCCTGTATTTTGTTCCGGCTATAAGGGAACCCATATCCAGAGCAAAAATTCTCTTGTTTTTCAATCCTTCCGGTACATCCCCGTTAACTATTCTCTGGGCAAGACCTTCCACAATGGCCGTCTTTCCGACACCGGGTTCACCAACCAGAATGGGGTTGTTTTTTGTTCTTCTGGAGAGGATCTGCATTACCCTCCTAATCTCTTCATCCCTTCCTATAACAGGATCCAGTTTTCCCTTGGCAGCAAGCTCGGTCAGGTCCCTACCGAACCTGGCAAGAGCTTCATATTTTTCCTCGGGATTCTGGTCAGTAATTCTCTGGGTCCCTCTTATCGCAGTCAAAGCCTTCAAAATAGCATCCTCTGAAACTCCCATTGCCTTAAGAAGTTTAGAAGAAGGGCAGTCAACAGAGAGAATTCCGAGCAATATGTGTTCCTGAGCGACGTATTCGTCCTTAAACTTTTCAGCATAGGAAAAAGCGTTCTCCAGTGCTTTGTTTGCTTTCGGTGACAGATAAACATCAGCCAGGCCCTGTACCTTTGGAAATTTATGAATCTCGTCCTGAATTCTTTCCTCGAGGGTGGAAACTTCCATGCCTATCTTCTCAAGGATCCTCCTCGCAACAGATTCCCTGTCCTTTAAAAAGACCAGAAGAATGTGCTCCGGTTCCAGATACTGATTGGCATGTTCCAGGGCAAGATTCTTCGCTTCCTGAAGGCCTTCTGCAGCCTTAATTGTAAATTTATCCCATCTAATCATTTCGCCACCTCCTCTTAATTGTTTAAGAAAAAACAGGAAAAGTCAAAAACCTTTCCTTGAGTTCCTTCTATATTATAGAACGTTTGCCAAAATTTATCAATACCTTTATAAAGAAATTTGAGTGAATTTAACGCAAGGTGAGGGGCTAAACAACTTTACATCCTTTATTGAATTTTTCTGAAATGACATTTGCTAATCATCCTTTTCCATGGACTCAAGAAGCTTCTTCAGCGCAGAAGAGGCATCCTTTTTCATCACCAGCAATCCGTGTTCGGTATCAATTATAGCAAGATCCTCTGCACCTATAACAATAGCCCTCTTCCCGGTAATTACAAGGTTTCCCCTGGAATCATGAAAATAAACTTCTCCCCTGGAGGCGTTTTCCCGGGAATCCTTTTCCAGAACTTCCCAGAGAGATAACCATGACCCGAGGTCAGACCACGAGAATCTTGCCTCCGCCACAAGGAAGCCGGGAAGTTTCTCCATAAAAGCCTTATCGATAGGTAAAGCCTCTATGGTACTGTATACCTGCTCTATATTATCCTCCCCGAGTTTCTGGAAATACCCATAGAAAACAGGGGAAAATTCCTTGAGTTTTTCCTCAAAAATGCTGGCCCTCCACACAAAAATTCCGGAATTCCAGTAATAATTTCCTTCCTTCAGCATGCTTAATGCCACATCAAGGGGAGGTTTTTCCACAAACCCAAGTGCCCTGTAAAAGTTAACACCGTCTATAAGAAGCCTTTTTGTTTTATCAAACCTTATATATCCATATCCTGTCTCGGGCCTTGTCGGTGGAATTCCTATTGTAACCACATCCTTTTCCGCTGCTTTGTAGGCTGCTGTCATCTGCTTGACAAACTCATCCACCTTTTCTATATGGTGGTCAGCGGGAAGAAACGAAACTGTAAAATCACTGTAAACCTCCATTAATCTCTTCATGGAAAGCAGGACAGCAGGAGCAGTGTTCCGCCCCATTGGCTCCACTATAACCCTATCTTCAATAAAGGGAAGCTGTTTTTTAACCTCCTCTTCCATTCCCTTTACCGTAACCACCCAGATATTTTCTCTGCCCACAATGGGAATCAGCCTCTCAGCGCTTATCTCCAGCATGGTTCTGTCTGAAAATATTTTCAAGAACTGTTTGGGCCTCTTTTTTACACTCATGGGCCAGAATCTTGTACCCTTTCCTCCCCCCATTAAAACAGCTATCTTTTCCATATTTTCAACCTCCCAGGATTATTACAAGAAAGCCCAGCACAAATAAATAGGGCGAAAAATAATGCAATTTTCCCCTTTTTACAACCCTGTTCAATAAAAGAAGGGCCAGATAACCGAAAATAAAGGCAAAAAGTGCACCCTTCCAGTGGGCCCCGAGCCCGGAAAATCCCACTTTTTTCAGTTCAAGTACCCCTGCCCCTGCAATGGCGGGAATAGAGAGGAGAAAGGAAAACTCAAAGGCTTCCTCTCCTGACATCTTTGTATGGAGTCCGGCAACGATGGTAGAGCCAGACCGGGATATTCCAGGCAAAATAGCAAAAGCCTGAGCGAATCCCACCACAATTGACCTCAAACCAGTAACCTTCTCATTATTGTTTCTGACTTTAATTGTGGTTAAAAGAATTATACCGGTTATTATGAGAAAAACTCCTATGAGCCGCACCGACGCAAAGGTACTTTCTATCCGTTTCTCCAGGAAAAAACCCACCAGACCTGCAGGAATTGAACCCAGAATTAAATACCACAAATAAAGGAGCTCTTCTCCCTTTAACCATGAACGAACAAGCACGAAAATTTTTCTTCTGAAATAAATAATAACTGCAAGAAGGGTAGCAAGGTGTAATGCCACCTCCCTTGAAAGGTTCCCTGAAAAAATTCCGAAATAATGCTCGAGAAGGGCAATATGCCCGGATGAGCTTACAGGCAAGAACTCAGTAAGGCCCTGAACTATTCCAATAATTATTTCCTTCATCTGGAAATTCTAACTTATGTTAAAGAATAAAAAAAGATAAAAGACCTCTACCCCTGCCGCATTAAATACTTTACAAAAGAAGGGGAATTATATCTCGCTGCCTTCTCTGTCTTCTTCCGGTAACGGCGTTATGCTTACCTTAACCCCTTCGGGATCAAAAAGAAAAGAAGCCCTGAGTTCCGTCTCAATTCCAGGTGGTTTGAACCTCCAGCTCTTAGCTGCATTGACAGCCGGTTCTTTGAAATCTTCATAACTAACACTTACAACCTGGACATCTTCCACTGCACCATTGGGTGATACCTTCAATTGTAATATAACCCTGCCAACAAGGTTGGGAGGCTGGATACCAGATGGATATTCAGGCATTCCTCCAGATATTAATTCAGGAACGAGCTTTTCCTTACTTTTATCAAAATCTTCTTCCTCTTCTTCCTCTTCAGGTTCCTCTACAAATTCTTCTTCCAATGCAGTCTGATCCTCAGCGTTTTTTTCCACCCTTTGAGCCGTTTCAGATCTTTTATTCACCTGTTCTGTACTTTTTGACTTACATCCAGCAACTAAAAAGATGAACAGAACCCCGAGTAAAAGGGCTACTGTTTTTTTCATTCCTTCTTCTCTTTGGGTTTAAATTCGTAATCTACAAATTCCAGGATGGCAAGTTCGGCACCATCTCCCTTTCTTCTATTAGGAAGTTTTATAACCCTTGTATAGCCACCCTTCCTGTCCTGAAACCTGTTTGCAAGAATATCAAAGAGCTTTCTCACTGCGTCCTTTTTGTAAATGAACCTGTATGCGATCCTGCGATGATGAAGGTCTCCCTTTTTTGCAAGCTCTATCATTCTATCTGCAAATTTTCTGGCCTCTTTGGCCTTTGCCACGGTGGTTATTATTCTTTCGTTCTCTATCAGAGATGTTACAAGGTTCCTGAGTAAAGCCATCCTGTGGGCTGAATCCCTGCCAAGCTTTCTGTATCCTTTCTTGTGTCGCATTTTACTCCTCCGGTTCTATTTTTTCCTCTTTTTCAAGTTCCTTTATAAGGTTTTCTGGAAGCTCCACCCCAAGAGAAAGCCCATGGCTTTCCACCAGAGCCTCAACCTCTGAAAGGGATTTCTTTCCAAAGTTCTTGGCCTTCAAAAGGTCGTTCTTGGTCTTCTGCACGAGTTGATACATCCTCTCCACCCCTATTGACTTCAGGGCATTAATTGAGCGGGCTGTAAGGTTAAACTCGTCTATTCTCTTCTTGAGAAAGTCCACTGCATAAACCGCCCTTGGTTCTGGAGTCTTTTTGGGTTCCTTGATCTCCTGTTTTTCTGCGACTCCGAAGAAGATGGAAAGATGTTCCTGCATGATCTGGGCTGATCTTATCAACGCCTGATCAGGGGTAACCGCTCCATTTGTCCATATTTCAAGAATCAGCTTTTCATAATCGGTTTTTCTTCCAACCCTTGCTGATTCC
>JAMOUL010000243.1 GCA_027062035.1 Candidatus Aminicenantota bacterium
TACCACTTGTCCTCGGTCTTCGAGGGATCGTATTTCGAAGGAATATCCATAGTCTGTAAATTTTGCAGGGCAAAAATAAACATTTAACGGGATAATAGAACGATGAAGGACGATTGTCGAACGATGAACGGAATGGTTTGTTGCAGGATGAAAGTTGCAGGTTCCAGGCTTTGCCCGCCGAATCCCGGTTTACCGGGAGGAGGCTGGGTTCCAAGTTGCAGGTTCCAGGTTTCAAGTTCCAAGTTTCAGGTTCCAAGTTTCAGGTTAAATGTACTGTACTGGCCCCTATAAAACTGGACTAATTTCAAATGTATTTAGAACTGGTTGAACAAATATATTATTTTTGTTTAACCCCTTAAGCACTTCAGAGGAGAGACTGGCCTCCAATTCGGGGGTTGGTTTCTCCCTGAAGATAAATATCTCTTTATTTTTGTTATCCTTTTTTATACCGATCATTCCTTTATCCCAAAGCTTGATGAATATAGCAGGAGGATAGTATAACAAAGATTTCATCACCCTGGTGTAATTATACTGGAAGAAAAACTCTTTAAATACTTCTCGTGCCTGATCAAGATTTTCAAAGACATTTCTTTTGCATATCAAACGTGTCACAGTGCTGTGAAAGCCTTCAATATGTCCATTCTGCTGAGGAGTGCCCGGATGAGTAAATTCATGTTCAATTTCCAAGCTCTCCAACTCTTCTGCAAGTTTTTTTGCTATGAATTGCGGACCATTATCCGTTCGGATCACTATCTTCATTCCATCTTTTCTGTTTTTCACCTCTGGATGTGAGAGAAACTCTCTCAACAATCTTATGAGCATTTTATGAGTCATCCTGTACTGTAGATCCCATACGGCAGCAAAACGACTAAATGTACAAAGGAATGTTACCAAGTAGGCATTTCGTCTCTCTCCTTCTATTCGAATATATTTGATATCAACTTCTACCGTAGCAAACGGATGTTCCAGTGGGGGAACATGATATCTTACAAAGGTTTTTTGCAACATTTTTTCCCGTGGCCTGGGGGGATGTAATAATTGATGATCTCTCATCAAACGATACACTTTCTTTGGATTAATCTGATATCCCTTCCTCCGCAGTAACTCACTGATAATATGATAACCATAATCATGGTGCTCCGGGGTAAGCATACTTTTTATCTCTTTTATTACCAGCTTATTTGATACTTCTTGCCCTTCCGGACCTCTCGTGTATTGCGTGGGCGGTTTCCCTTTCTTATTCCCTTTTACCCGATAATAATAGCTGCTCTTACTCATCCCGGCTGTCGAAACAGCACTTGCTACTCGTAACCCTTTACTGACATAGCGCCTAACTATTTCCTTCCTTTGTTCCATTGGACAATCTTTTTTTTTAACAGTTCATCCTTCAGCTTTGATTCCAGCTCCTTCTCTACCAGCAACTCCTTGAGCATACGATTTTCCTTCTCCAGTCTCTTTAGCTGGGCATCCATGTTCTTTCCCCGGCGGTCTTCCAAGCCTTCAAGTCCTAGGGCATTATAGCGGTCCATCCACCGATAATAAAGCGATTTCGACAGGTTGTACTTACGGCAGCCTATTATGACTCCTAATCGTTGGATATCTTGAAGGATCTTTTCCTTCTCTTTGGCGGTCCATTTGCGAAGCTCTTTTTTCATGAACATAAAAGTACGAATTTAGTTAGTACTTTTAGTCCAATTTCTTAGGGGGCCGGAACAGTTTTTAAACCTGAAACCTGAAACTTGGAACCTGCAACTTGGAACCCAGCCTTCTCCCGGTAAACCGGGATTCGCCGGGCAAAGCCTTGAACCCAAATTACGCATTAGAGTAGACAAAAGGATATTCAAAGTGACGGGAATAATTCCAGATGCCCGAGAACCATTCTCTTCG
>JAMOUL010000244.1 GCA_027062035.1 Candidatus Aminicenantota bacterium
CATTAACGAGGAAAATCTTACCAATGCAATAATTAAATTAACGAAGGAAGTCGGAAAGAAGATATTTTTCATAAAGGGTCACGGTGAAGCCTCAATAGAAGATATCGGAAAAAATGGCATTTCCAAGGCAGTAGAAGATTTAAGGAATCTCGGTTATGAGGTGAGGGAAATAAGTCTTGTAGAGGGAGACATTCCAGAAACCGCCAGGATAGTGATAATTGCGGGTCCAAAGACTGACCTGCTGGATGTGGAACTCACCAGAATAAATAAATTCATAAGAAGTGGAGGAAGTGTAATTATGCTGGTTGACCCCATGCAGAAGCCACTCACCAGGCTATCCAATTTCCTGAGAAAATATGGGGTACTTCTCAAAAATACAGTGGTAGTGGACACCTTTGGACAGATCCTCGGAGCCAATGTACTGGTACCGGTGGCAACCAATTATAAATACCACGAAATAACCAGGGGATTTAAACTTATGACCTTTTACCCCCTTGCCCAGGGAGTATTCCTTGCAGATCCACTTCCCAAGGGAGTTACCGGGACAGAAATCGTCGAATCCAGTCCGAAAAGCTGGGCAAAAACACAGCTTACAGGAAGAGCCGATTTTAACCCAAAGACAGACATAATGGGCCCCATTCCTCTGGCAGTCGCCCTGGAAATTGAAGGTAAAAGCAAGGGAAGACTTGTGGTTTTTGGAGATTCAGATTTCATAAAGAATGCATATTACGAACAACAGGGAAACGGTAACCTGTTTGAAAATACCGTCAACTGGTGCGCAAAGGAGGAAAATCTCATTGCAATAACTCCCAGGACCTTTAAACCAACCACCCTCGTTCTTACTGCCACACAGCAGAGAATTCTGGGCTTTCTCAGCATCATTTTCCTTCCTGAAATATTCCTGTTGCTTGCAATATGGGTATGGGTAAGAAGGAGGTGGTCATGAGAACAAGAACACCTGTAATTTTATTTATAATTTTGATCATAATTTCTGCAGGGATCTTTCTCCTTTCCAAACATCAGGAAAAGAAAAAGGCCGAGGAAAACAGGCTGGTCAAACTGAGCGAGTCGGTGCAGAGGGTTGAAATAAAAAGGAAGGATGGGACAGATATCCTATTTGAAAAGATCAACGGACGCTGGAGAATGAAAAAGCCCAAAAACGCTGCAGCAGATGATTATCTTCTCGAGAGGATAGCAGATGAGGTGAAGGACCTTAAATACGAAAGGCTGGTGGAAGAAAAACCTGCAGAACTCAAAAAATACGGTCTGAAGGATCCGGCAATAAAATTGAAGGTATGGGAAAGGGGTAGCACAAAACCGGTTGAGATCGAAATTGGAGATAAAAATCCCCTGAACTCCGACAGGTATGCAAAACTAAAATCGGAGACAAAGGTAGTAATTCTCTCCTCCATATTCACGGACCTCCTCACCAAGGACCCCATGGAATACAGGGAAAAGAAAATAGCAAAATTTGATGAATCCAGGGCGCTTAAGATTGAAGTAGAAGGAAAGGAAACCTCCTATACCCTTGCGAAGAAGGGGGAAGATTGGTGGCTGACAAAGCCGGTAAAATCACTGGCTGATAATTACAAATGCGATGACCTTCTGTACACAATCACCGGAGCAGAAGCAAAGGAATTTGTAAGCGACTCTGCCGATGAAGCAAAAATCAAGGAATATTCCTTCGACAAGCCTGAACTCACTGTAAAAATTAAACTCAAGGGGGAAAAGGAACCCATTGAATTTAAAATTTCCAGAAAGGATGATAAATATTATGTTCTAAGGGGAAAATCCATTTACAGGGTGGAGGATTCCCTTTATAAAACCCTGGCCAAAAAGGTAAAGGAACTCAGGGAAAAGAGGCTCGTAAGGTTTTA
>JAMOUL010000245.1 GCA_027062035.1 Candidatus Aminicenantota bacterium
TTCCCCCACCACCTTTATTGAAGCTTCAGCAGGAAACGCTTACAGGCGGAGCTTTTTCGAACCGGCAAGCGGAGACCTGAATTCTGCTCTATATTTCGTTGAGGACATCGCCCAGAACATACACAACGCCCTGGGAAGGACCGAGGATACCGAAAAAAGAACCAATTTTATAATAAGGTTAAACCATCTTATACCTTCTGAAAGATTCGGAACCCACGACCTTGGACTCGGGATTGAGTACTTCAAAGAAAGTTCAGATTTTCAGGTGGACTTCTCTGGAAAGGCAGAGGATCCATTTCCAGGAAACGGTTTCGATAGCGGAACAAAATATTCGTTTAAAAGCTGGAAGGAGGGACAACGCACCCCTGACCTTCTCTGGGAGTACGGACCCTTTGCCTTCATAAACTCTGTCTCAGGCATGGGGTTTTACATCCGCGACAAATTCACCTTTAAAAACTTAACACTGATGGTGGGGTTGCGCTCATATACACAGCACAACTTTGATAGTGAAGGAAAAGAACTGTGGAGCTGGGGTTTTTCTGACTTTCTATCCCCCAGATTTTTCGCAAGTTACGATATAACAGGTGATGGAAAGAACATAATCAAGGCGGGATGGGGAGTCTTTAAGGACATTTCAACAACCCTGCACCTGGGATTTTTCAATCCTCAGGCCCCTGTGCAGTTCAGACGGTACAGATGGAAGGGACCTGATAACCCCACGCAAGATGAACTTCACAATCCCGCAAACTGGGAATTTTTGAACGAGGAAAAACAGGGTCCCTATGAAATAAATCCAAACATCAAGCCAAATAAACTCACCCGGTATCTTGTGGAATTTGACAGGAGTCTCTGGGACAACTGGATGTTTAAAATAAGGTTTGTTAGAACAGAGGCAAAGAATTTACTTGAACTGGTTGGCTATTTTGACATCACACCCCCCTATTACAAGTTCGTATTTGAGAATTTTAAATACAAGAGAAGAAACTACAATGGACTTGAACTTGAACTTCAGGGTACTGTGGGAAAATTCATCATATTCAACGCATCGTATGTTTATTCCTCGGCAAAGGGAACAAACCCGGGACAGGTAGAAACAGGGTCCTGGAGTGACGAGGAAGGGGGAACATATTATGTCAGTCTCTTCGGAAAGCACATCTTTGTACCGCCTCTTCCAGAACTCCTACAACTAAAACAGCTGTTCGATTGGGGATTCGGTGGACTGGGAGGTCCTGAATACGGTGATGAAGGCTGGTACGGGAAACTTCCCTATAGCGTCGATCATGCTGTAAAGGTAAATGCCATAATCTTCGCCCCGTATGGACTCATCCTTTCCCTTGCAGGTGAATGGATATCCGGCTACCACTGGGAAAAAAGAGGTCTTGTACCCTTTTTTGGGTATTACGCATTTCCTGAAGGGAGAGGCTCAAGAACCACTCCCTCCCTTATTTATCTCGATGCTGGAATAGAAAAGGAATTCCCTCTGGGAGCTGGTATATCCCTGAGCATAAGAGGAGATATCTTTAACCTGTTTAACAGCCAGAGACCAGTTTCCTTCGTGAGAGAGGACACGCTCGCATTCGGCAGGATCTGGGCGAGACAGCTTCCAAGACAGGCAAGGCTTTCCTTTCGCATCCGCTGGTAATACTACAACAGGTATTATATAAAACGATTTTTATCCGATAGCCCAACTCTGACCTGAACCTTAGCAGCACAACGAATCTACTTTCTTAAGCTAATAAAAACTAACCCTTGACACTTGTGAAAAAAATAACTATCATATGTGTGACCGTTTTAATAACATTTAAGCTAATCGTAATATTGGAGGTAAAAATGGCTGGAAACGAAAAGGATAAGGCAACGATCGTT
>JAMOUL010000246.1 GCA_027062035.1 Candidatus Aminicenantota bacterium
GCTGACATCGGGTTTATATGCAATACCCACCACCAGGATCCTGGAATCTTTAATAGATTTACCAACGGAATTAAGGGCCTTTCCAATCCTCTCAATCACATAATAGGGCATATATTCGTTAAGCTCACCGCTAAGCTCTATGAATCTGGTATGAAAATCGTATTCCCTGGCTTTCCAGGTTAGATAAAAGGGATCGATGGGAATACAATGTCCTCCAATACCTGGTCCGGGATAAAATGCCTGAAAACCAAAGGGTTTGGTTTTGGCTGCTTCTATAACTTCCCAGATATCAATGTTCATCTTGTTGAAAAGAATCTTCAGTTCGTTTACAAGGGATATATTGACTGCCCTGTAAATGTTTTCGAAGATTTTCGTAGCCTCTGCCACCCTTGGATGAGAAACAGGTACTGTTTCTTTCACTATCTGATCGTAGAGCATCTGCACCACCTCAAGGCAGGCAGGAGTAATTCCGCTCACTATCTTGGGAATATTTCCGGTTTTAAACTTCTTGTTGCCAGGGTCCTCCCTTTCAGGAGAATATCCAAGAAAGAAATCCCTTCCCACTTCCAACCCTGTTTTTTCAAGACACGGAAGAATTTCCTCCTCGGTTGTTCCAGGATATGTTGTGCTTTCCAGTATAATAACCTGACCCCTCCTGAGATTCTCAGCTATCTGTTTTACAGTTTCTCTTACATAGGAAAGGTCCGGCTCATGATGTTTTCCGAGGGGGGTAGGAACACACATTATTAGAACCTCTGGTTCTCTGAACCTGGTAAAATCGCTGGTTGCTTCCAGTTTACCTTCGGTAACGTATTTCTTAATGAAATCACCGTTCAGGTGCTTTAAGTAATTCTCACCCCGCATTATCCTTTCCACCTTCTTTTCATCCACATCAAATCCAAGCACGCGGAAGCCGGCATGTAGAAATTCTCTTACCAGGGGTAAACCCACATATCCCAGTCCAATTATCCCGATTAACGCATCTCTGTTTTTAATTTTTTTCAGTAATTCGTCCTTCATATTTGCTCCCATAATATCTGAAATTTCATTGTTTAGAGTCTAACTCCAATGGCAAACCCAGTTCTGAATCCTCCCATTTTCAATGTGTAAATATCCCCCTTCTTATAACCCACCTGATATCCCACATTTAATTCTGTAAAGATCTTCCTGGAAAATTTATATACCAGTCCAATCTCGCCACGGAATCCAATTCCATGCCCGGTAGAAGTTATATTGAACACGTTTTCCCTGTACATACTATAAGAGAACCCCGCTTCAAGCTTATATCCAAAATTCTTAAATAAATCTTCTGTAAAACCCAATCCTGCCCCGAAAAAATGCTGGGTTATTGTGGTCTCCAGATTTAAATAAGGCTGGGTTTTCCCGCTCTTTTTTGAAAGACCATAACTACCCCATACATAATAATCGCCATAAAAACGATAACCCAACCTTACCTCATGAAGAAGTACGCTCTGACCGTAAATATCTCTGAACCTCTGATCCCGTGAGAACATAAAATTTTCCGAAAGACTGAGCGAAAACTTTCCTGCCCATAACAAACCACCGACCATGTTCAGTACAAAAAAGAAATAAACAAATCTTTTTAACATCTCATCACCTATTTTTAAATTGTTTTCTCATTGGAAACGGCGAATATATTACCCTCAATATCTGCCACCTCAACCTTATAGGTATAATATTTACCAGCCTCTACCGTTTCGTCATAAATAATATATTTACCATTTACAAAATCATTGATAGTAAATCGATGAATTGGGGTATATGGACCCTTTCCTTCCCTTCTATAAATCGTAAAGGAATAGTACCCCCAGGCACTGGAAAAGGGAAAATTAACTTCTATTTCG
>JAMOUL010000247.1 GCA_027062035.1 Candidatus Aminicenantota bacterium
AGGGAAAGGTTGAAAATCGCCAGAAAGAAATATGAAGAATTGCTTACCAGATATAGGGCAGGAAAATGTACAGAAGCTGAACTTAAGGAAGCGGAGAATAAACTGCTGATAACCATGATAGAGACAGGGGCATTGAGAGAAGAGGTTAGAAAAGCAACCAAGGGACTGACGGATGCAGAGCTTTCCCTTCGCCAGGCGGAAATCGAAGTGGAAAAAACAGGAGTAAAGGCACCGTTTTCAGGAATAATAGGCGATATAAAGGTTTCTCCGGGGCAGGAGGTTTCTGCTGGCACCGATCTTTTCCGCATTGTTAATCCGGCTTCCCTTTACATAAAGGCCTATGTCCTGGAAAGCGAGATAGGGAAACTTCGCAGAGGAATGGGCGTTAGAGTCAGGTTTCTTGCATTTCCGGACAGATATTTCCGGGGAAGAATCACTGCCATAAGTCCTGAACTGGATCCCGAAAGGAAGACAGGGACCGTGTTTATAAACCTGGCAGGTAATAGTTCTCTTCTAAAACCGGGAATGAGCTGTGATGTGCAGGTGGAGTACAGGATACTGCACAACGTGGTAAAGGTCCCCAGAAAAGCCATTATTGTACGTTCTGGCAGACCCCTTGTGTTTGTAGTCAAAGATAATATTGCTTTGTGGCGATACATCGATCTTGGGGTTCAGAACGAGGAAGAAGCTGAGGTTAAAGGTGGAGTTGAACCCGGTGACCTTGTAGTGATAGAAGGACAGCTCACTCTGGCCCATCAATCAAAGGTTAAGATAGTAAAATGAAACTGATACGTCTCTGCGTAAAGAGGCCAGTTGGAACCCTCATGTTTTTTGTGGGGGTGCTTCTCCTTGGATATGTTTCACTCAGAAATTTAACAGTTGACCTTCTTCCTTCCCTTTCCTATCCCAAGTTAAGTGTAATTACCGAGTATCCAGGGGCTGCTTCCACAGAGGTCGAAAAGATGATAACAGAGCCACTTGAAGCCAACCTGTCTTCCATTCCTTCTCTTAAGCGCATAAGTTCTACATCCAGGGAAGGACTTTCCCTGATAACACTTCAATTTCACTGGGGAACCAACATGGATTTTGCCCTTCTACATACCAAGGAGAGGGTGGAGGAGGCTTCTGACCGGTTACCTTCTGACTGTGAAAAACCTCTGATCGTTCAGTGGGATCCCTCATCAAGGCCTATTCTTATAGCAGTTCTTTCTGGGGGAGGGGTAGCACAGTTGAGGGAGACCGCACAGTATCTTATAAAGCCTCGCCTTGAGAGGCTGAAGGGAATTGCACGTGTTGAAGTAAGAGGCGGTGGTGAGGAGGAAATAGTGGTATCTCTTGATCCTGAAAAAATGGCCAGATATGGCATTAGTTTTCAGGATGTGGAAACAGCGATAAACTCATATAATCAACTTGTCCTGGGAGGAACTGTCAAAAAGAACAAGATAAGATTTGTTGTGAAGGTTGAGGGAGAGCTCAAAGGTCCTTCCCAGATAAACGAAATCCCGATCAAAAAGCTTGAAAACAGAAATATTTTAATAAAAGATGTAGGAAAAGCTGGCTTCAGGGAGAAGCCCAGACAGGGAGACATCAGATTCAACGGTAGCAGAACAGTGGCTATAATGGTCTATAAGGAGTCCGGTGCTAATACTGTAGAAGCAACCAGAAATGTAATGTCGGAGATGCAACAAATAGAAAAAGAATTCGGGAATGTGAAATTCAAAATTGTGTCGGAAGATGCTGCACTTATAACTTCTTCAATAAATTCCATTAAATATTCCATATATATTGGTGCTCTTCTTGCGTTCCTGATCCTGGTGCTTTTTTTAAGAAATCTCCGGGACCCTGTTCTTGTGGCTC
>JAMOUL010000248.1 GCA_027062035.1 Candidatus Aminicenantota bacterium
GAAGAAAGTTCCTTTAAGAGCTGTTCCTTTTTCTCCCTGTTTCGTTCTATCTCCTGAAGTTTTTTCTGTAATAGCATTCTTTTCCTTTTTAGAAGCCGTTCTCTTCTTTTCAGTCTCCATAAGAGCCTTCTTTTTTCCCTTATTTTAGAATGTAGTTCCCGTTCTATCCGGTTTTTTTCCCGGAGTAACCAGTTATATTTCTTTATGGCAAGGGAGTTTTTGCGGCCCAGATAAATGAGGTAAGATAATTTATCTATTGAAGAGGGGTATTTAAGCAAAAGAAGAATTTTTTGAAGCTCTGTAAGATTTCCCCGGTATAGAACCAGAGATATCTGCTGTATTTCTTTTTTGGTCTTTTTCAGCCTTTTTTTAATATCATCCAGATTTACAGAGATGCGTTTAATCTCTTTTTCCAGCTTATTCAGATTTTTCCTCTCAATGAGAATTTTGGTTTTTATGAGTTCAATTTCCATGCCCGATCTTTCAAGAAAGGCTGAAATACTGTCTTTCTGTTTTTTCAGATTTTTAATATCCCGCTTAAGAATCTTTATCCTTAGCTTGAGTTCGTTTGTATCCGGGTAAGTGGCTCCGGATAAAATTGAGCAGATGAGAAGAAATGCTAAATACCTCATTTTCTTGTTATATAAACAATAAATCCCACAAAGGCGAGGATAATTGCTATGGTCAAATCCACCGATGAGAACAGGAAGCCCTGTTCTGTGCTTGCCCCGTAAAGGGGGAATACCGAGATGGCAAAATAATCTCTTATTCCGATACCCTGAAAGGTTATAGGTATGGCCATCAAAATAAGCATGGTTGGGATAAGAAAGAAATAGGAAATAAGAGGGGCTTCAATTCCTACAGCCTTTCCAATCGCCCAGTAATGAATGATCACGTTTATCTGAAGAAGAAAACTCCAGGCAAGAACTTTTAAAAAAAGTCGGGATGACTTTAATCTGGCAAATGACCGGGATGTTTTAAATATCTTCTCGCCTATTTTACCCTTTTTAGGGAGTAGCAGGAGCAACCCGGGCTTTAAAAGCAATACAGAGGTTATCAAGAGAACTGAACCGAGTACAGCCAGGGAAAAGATCAGAAGACCCTTCACCTTAGGAGGAGAGGTGGCTATGGCAATGGTTCCAAGTATTACCAGGGAAAAGAGGCCCACGACCCGTTCGTAAAAGACGGTGGACAGACCCGATGCAATTTCGTCCTTTGAGCTCATATCCCCTATCCTTATAACATCCCCACCGAATCTGGAGGGCAGGAAAAATCCAAAGAATGTTGAAACCAGGTAGGATTTTATGTAAAAGGAAAGGGGAAGTTCTATGTCGAGCTTTCCTGAAATAGCCTTCCATCTGAGGCCACTTATTAAATATCCAAAGGTGTGAAGAAAAAGGGCGAGGGCGAACCATCCAGGATGAATGGACTTAAGAACACTGTAAAACCGTGAGAAGTCTATCCTGAACAATAGAATATAGGCGATGGCTATTAAGCTAATCCCCAATTTTATGGCTAATTTTCTCATTCAATTCCTATCAATAAAATGATAAAATCTAAGAGGAGGTAGAGACAATAAAATGGCGGAAAGAAAAGGATTTAATTCAGGAACTATAATCGTTTGGTTAATCATAGGAGTAATTATAATATTCCTTTACGGTCTGGCAAACTATAGTGAAAGACCCAAGGATATAGATTTTACAGGTTTTATTGAGATGGTCAAGGGCGGAAATGTGCGGGAAGCTGAGATAAAGGGTCAGATTATAAATTTTAAAGATAAAAACGGTAATACTTATAGAACCGTTGCCCCTGAGGGATATACAAAGGTAATAGATATTCTTCAGGCCCATAATGTTCGTATCTCAGCCAGAGAGAAATCAGAAGGAGGAATCTGGTCCATATTGTTTTCCTGGTTACCACTTGTAGTTCTAATAGTGCTGTGGTTTATGTTTATGAAGCAGATGCAGACAGGGGGCAATAAGGCCTTTTCCTTTGGAAAAAGCCGGGCAAAGCTCTTCACCTCCTCTGACAAAAAGGTCACATTTGAGGATGTTGCTGGGGTAGAAGAAGCAAAGGAAGAGCTCAAGGATATTGTGGAATACCTGAAGAATCCCAAGAGGTTTTCACGTCTTGGGGGGAGAATGCCCAGGGGAATCCTTCTGGTGGGTCCACCGGGTACTGGAAAGACGCTTCTGGCTAAGGCCGTTGCAGGGGAGGCTGATGTTCCCTTCCTTTCTATTAGCGGTTCCGATTTCGTGGAACTGTTTGTTGGAGTGGGTGCATCCAGGGTAAGGGACCTGTTTAATCAGGCACAGAGACTTGCTCCCTGTGTGATTTTTATAGATGAAATAGATGCCGTGGGAAGACAGAGGGGAGCCGGCCTCGGTGGAGGCCATGATGAAAGGGAACAGACCCTGAACCAGCTCCTTGTGGAAATGGATGGATTTGATCCCAACGAAGGGATAATAGTTCTTGCAGCAACCAACCGACCGGATATTCTTGATCCTGCTCTGCTCAGACCCGGCAGGTTTGATAGAACTGTATATGTTCCCAAGCCCGATGTTAGAGGAAGAGAGGAGATTCTGAAAGTACATGTAAGGAATCTTCCCTTAGGTGATGATGTTGATCTCAGGGTGATTGCAAGGGGTACTCCCGGTCTTACCGGAGCGGACCTTGCCAATCTCGTGAATGAAGCAGCCCTTATAGCAGCGAGGAAGAATAAGGACCGCATAGAAATGGAGGATTTCGAGGAGGCAAAGGATAAGGTTCTTATGGGTAAGGAAAGGAAAAGTATGATCCTTTCTGATGAGGAGAAGAAAATAACAGCCTACCACGAAGCCGGTCATGCCCTTCTTGCATCCCTTCTTCCACATGCGGATCCCATCCACAAGGTAACAATAATTCCCAGGGGACTGGCTCTTGGCGTAACACAGCAGCTTCCGGAGGACGATAGATATACCTATACCAAGGAATATTTGGAAGACCAGATAGCAGTTCTTCTTGGTGGAAGAGTTTCTGAGGAAATAATGCTGGGTAAAATAACTACCGGAGCAGGATCAGACCTGGAGAGAGCAACAGAGATAGCCCGCAGGATGGTTTGTGAATGGGGTATGAGTGATCTTGGACCACTGAACTTTGGGGAAAAGGAGGGTGCCATCTTCCTTGGAAAGTCACTTAGCATGAAAAAGGAGATTTCTGAAGAGACCGCAAGGTTAATAGATAGGGAAATAGAAAAGATAATTAAAAAGAATTATGAGAGGGCTAAGGAAATAGTAAAGAAAAACAGGGATAAACTGGAGGCAATAGCTCAGGGCCTTCTTGAGAAGGAGGTCCTGACATCTGAGGAAATAAATGCAATAATAAATGCAAGGGAGGCAGCTTATAAAGGAGAAGAGAAAATCTGATGCTCGAACTGCTGAGAAATGCGTTTCGTAATTTCACAGTTGCAGATGCAATTGATATCTTTCTCGTATCCATAATCTTCTATCAGTTTATAAAACTCATCAAGGGGTCCAGGGCCTATCAGATGACCCTTGGACTCTTTACCCTGGCCGGTGTTTATATTCTGAGCTTTTATTTCAAACTTAATACCCTGAACTGGTTGTTAAAGGAATTCCTTACCTATCTGATTATTGCGGTTATCGTCCTGTATCAGGGAGAATTGAGAAAACTCCTTGCAGAGATAGGATCAAGGGGAATTTTTAAAGCCAGGCCGAGAAGAACCTCAAGGGAAACCATTAAAACCATATCTCTTGCTTCCAAATATCTCGCAGAACAGAAAATCGGAGCACTTATAGCCATTGAAAGGGAAATTTCCCTGAAAAATTTTGCAGAGAAGGGAGTCCTCCTGGATGCCCTTGTAAGCAGAGACCTTATAGTTTCCGTGTTTTTCCCCACCAGTCCTCTGCATGACGGAGGGATGATTATATCTGGCGATAGAATAAAGGCAGCAGCCTGTTTGTTCCCTCATCCTTCAGAGCATCCCTTTCTGGATAGATTCGGAACCAAAACAAGGCATCTGGCCGCAATAGGGATGTCCATGGAAACGGACAGCGCCGTTATTGTTATCTCAGAAGAGAAGGGGACAATTTCCCTGGCTCTGGGAGGGAAACTTTTCATGAACCTTGACAGGGAAACCCTCGAAAAGAAAATACTTGATTATATGGAAATAAAATGAGAATAAGAGAAATAATATTTAAGAACTTTCCTCTTAAGTTTTTATCTTTCCTTTTTGCCCTTCTTCTATGGATAGTGGTCTCAGGTGAGAAGAAGCAAATGGTGGAGATAATGGTTAACACCAGGATTGGGTTTCAGAATCTTCCTAAGAACCTGGAAGTGGTGAATTATTCTCCCAAGGAAGTAAATATTAGATTGAAGGTACAAAAGAACCAGATTTTCTCCGTGGATTCGAGAAGAATATCTCTTATGGTGGACCTTTCAAACGCAAAGGAAGGGGAGGAGATATTTCCGCTTAAAAAGGAGATGGTCATCCTTCCTGTCCCTGCGGAGGTGGTGAAAATAACCCCCTCCTTTGTTAAGGTTCAACTGGAGGGAATAGTAAGAAAACAGGTAAGGGTTAAGCCCGTACTCATAGGCTCGCCCCCCAGGTGGATAATTTTTGAAGGGTATGAAGTAAGACCCAAGTATGTTACCCTTTCTGGCACCAGACAGTCGCTGAAGAGGGTTTCCAGCGTTTATACCGAGCCCTTCAACCTGGCAAATATGAAATTGAACGAAGTATTTAAGGTGAAAATAATTCCGCCCCAGGGAGCAGTTTCCATAATTGATCCAGAAGACGGGATTATTCTTCTGAGTTTTCTCGGGAAGGAGAAGAGACAGACCAAAACTCTTTCTGTTGAAAAAAATGGTTACCTTATCTGGGTAAAGGTGGAAGGGCCGTATACGAAAATTCAGTCCATAAGCGCTGAAAATATTACAGGACTTGTCAGAAAGGGTAGAGCCCTTGTTCCAGTGGTTCAATTACCAGAAGGAGTGAAACTGGTGAAGTACAGGGTGAGAAAGAAATGAGACTGTTTGGAACAGATGGAATAAGAGGAAAGCCGTGGGATGAGCCCCTCAGCAGGGACACAATAGTAAAGGTGGGTTATGTGGTGGCCAAGCGGTATCCCAGGATTTTAATCGTGAGGGATACCAGGGGAACTGGAGAAGACATTGAAGAACTCCTTGCCTACGGGATAAGCGAGGCGGGAGGAGAAGCCGTGAGTTCCGGAGTATTACCCACTTCCTCCCTTGCATTTCTTGTCCCGAAGTTTAAATTCTCCGCAGGAATTTCCATTTCAGCATCCCACAATCCTTTCTGGGATAATGGCATAAAAATTATAGGTCCAGATGGAAAGAAACTATCAATGTTTAAAGAAAAGGAGCTGGAAGAGGAAATACTGGCCTTAAAGCTCCTTAGAATAGAGAATTTCTCCCTTAAGAAGGAAGATTACAGTGAGGAATACAAGAAATTTTTGATTTCCAGGGCGGATGTGAAATTTGATGGTTACAGGGTAATTCTGGACAGTGCCAATGGGGCGAGTTACCGGGTGGCCCGGGAGGTTTTTTCGTTCCTTGGGGCAAACACTGAGGATATAGGAAGTTCCCCGGATGGTCGTAATATAAACATAACCGGGGCAACTCATCCTGAGGACCTTTCCTGGAAGGTAAAATCCAAAAATGCCCAGATAGGATTTGCCTTTGACGGAGATGCCGACAGGTGTATATGGGTAGATGAAAGGGGACAGATACTTTCGGGTGACCATACCCTGTTCCTTTTTGCCAGCCATTATCTGGAAACAGGAAGGAAATGGAACAGGAAGGTTGTGGGAACTGTGATGTCCAACCTTGCTCTGGAGAAAAAACTGGAGGAGCTTGGCATAGAGTTTATCAGAGCTGGAGTTGGGGACAGGATTGTTTTGAGGGAAATGGAAAAGACAGGAGCAATACTGGGAGGGGAGGAATCCGGTCACACCATATTTAGAGAGATTCTACCAACCGGAGACGGACTCCTGACCTCCATTCTTATCCTTTCCACTCTTAAAAAGAGGGGAGAGAAGGCTTCTGTCTGGAGAAGAAAGCTCAAATTTTATCCACAGCTAAAGGAGAACATAAGGGTTAAAGAACGCAGGCCATTAGAAAAGCTGGATGGTTTTAAGGACGTTATGGAATTTATAAAAAAGAAATACAGGAATTGCTATTTTATTGTGAGATTCTCAGGAACAGAGAGTTTTCTCAGGGTTACTGTTCAGGGTAAAAGCCGGGAAAGAGCAAAGGCTGCGCTGGAAGAGCTTTCCTATAAGCTAAAGGAAATATTAAAAAAGGAAAATATATTATCGGAGGATTAATAATGAAACTTGGAGTAAATTTAGACCATATTGCCACTATTAGAGAAGCCAGAAAGACCAATGAGCCTGATCCTGTTCAGGCTGCCCTTCTGGCGGAATTGGGAGGAGCCGATGGTATAACGGTTCACCTGAGAGGGGACAGAAGACATATCAAAGAGAGGGATGTGGAACTGCTGAAACAGGTCGTTAAAACCCGCCTCAATGTTGAAATGGCGGCTACAGACGAGATGGTGGATATAGCCCTCAGAATAATGCCGCACCAGGTTACCCTTGTCCCGGAAAGAAGAGAGGAAATAACCACAGAGGGTGGTCTTGACATAATCCTTCAGGGGGAATTTATAAAGCCTGCAATTTCAAATCTGCTTGCTGCCGGGATAGAGGTTTCGATTTTCGTTGACCCGGATCCTGACCAGGTAAGAGCCTGCGCTAAGCTTGGTGTGGGAGCCATTGAGATAAACACAGGAAAATATGCGGAGGGGAATGACCCTGAAACTCAGCTGGAGCTTATAAGTAAGACGGCAAAGCTGGCATCGAAAATAGGTCTTAGAGTACTTGCCGGTCACGGTTTGAACTATCACAATGTTCTTCCAGTTGTCCGGATAAAGGAAATAGAGGAGCTCAATATTGGACATTCCATAATCTCCAGGGCAGTTTATGTGGGTTTAGAAAGAGCCGTTCGGGAAATGAAGGATCTGCTGAGGAGGGATTGATGAAAATTCTTGTACTTAACTCAGGGAGTTCCTCTGTTAAATATCAGATTATAGATATGGAGGACGAATCGGTTCTGTCAAAGGGGGTAGTGGAGAGGATAGGACTGCCCGGGTCAAGACTGAAACACAGAACGAGTAATGGGGAAGAGCTTATAGTCGAGAGGGAAGTTAAGGA
>JAMOUL010000249.1 GCA_027062035.1 Candidatus Aminicenantota bacterium
AGCTTCTGGAAGTTAACCAGAAGGAGGTGTAGGGCGTACGTAAACCTTAGTGAGCCTCCTAAGTGAATGTGGAGGTCTGAAATTTCAGAAATTCTCCTTGATATTTCCGAGTCAAATTCAAGCTCGCACCTGGCCAGTCTGTTAAGGAGTGCTGGCCAGTCTTTTCTATCCCTCCACCTCATTTCTTCAAATAGAGAAGCCACCAAGAGCAGGTTTGTATCTATTGAGGTGGTGAGGTAGTGGAAGAATTCAAGGTTTTCGGTGTTTACCTTTGGAAATCCACCGCAAATAGTAAAAAGCCTGCCAGATATACGATTCAGTATTTTTGGAACTGAGTAGTCTAAAGACTTCAGGTAATCAAGAGCCTCCTCAAGGGCTACTCCAAACTTTTCAGGGAAAACCCTCTGGATGTCGGGGTAGGGGAGCTCCCTCCTATCTTCTTCCTTCAAAAGAGAGATAAGGTGTCTGGGGGAGCGTAAGAACTCCACCAGAACACTGTACTCTGCAGGAAATCTAAGGGGCATGGTGGTTAGTTCCTCTACTTACTGGTCTTTAGAGCTTCATTTAGCTCGTTAATGGCTTCCTGTATAACCTTTTCTAAGGCACATTCTCTTTTAGTTAAACAAAGAGCAAAGTTTTTAATTGCCTTAGAAAGGTTTTCCTTGGCTTCTTCTGGAAGGTTGTCGCGTAGTCCGTAGCAGAAATGGGACTCTTTCTTTCCTGCCTCGTAAACTTCCTTGATGGCTTCAAGGAAGGGTACGGTGAACTCCTCAATACCTTCGGGAGCAGCTTCTTCATTTTCAGGTTTTAAGATTAAATATTTTAGGGGGGAGTATTCTGTAGAACCAATTGATTTGAATTCAGTTATAAATAAAACCTTTTTCACAAGAACCAGAGAATCAGCTAACAGCTCTATTAGCTCTTGTTTACTTTTTATGTCTCTGCTTTCTATTAAGCTTTGTAGCCGTGGGTAAACTTGTTGTAGAAGAGCGTCTATTCCAATATTAATACTTCTTAGAAACTGAATAATTATTGAGTTTTCAAACTCTTCACTAACTTTCTCTAAGTCCCTTTTAGGGTCCCAGGTGGGAAAGAAATGTATGTCTAACTCGTACTTAGGCCTAAAGCCAAACCTTGAAAAACCCTTGTGAATGTCTTCTGGTAGCTTATTTGCATGGTTAAGAATAGAAATTGTAAGGTGATGA
>JAMOUL010000250.1 GCA_027062035.1 Candidatus Aminicenantota bacterium
GGTATATACTTATCCCTTCAATAAACCAACTCTTCGAAGTTTCAGGCTGTATCCTGCCTCCCTTGCCCTTCTTGCAGGGGAAGGCGTGCCGAAATTATGGATAAATATAACCTCCCCTTCCCTCACATCCTCCACTTTGAATCCAAGGGACTCTATTTTTTCCCTTTCGTGATCAGGGCTGGCATACAGGGCGCCCTTAAGATGGGGGATAACCCTTCCTTCCAGTTTCCTTAAGCTCAAATATCGCAACCCATCGATGGAGAGGGAATTCCATTTCTCCATGATACCTTCTTCTATTTCGGAGGTGAATTCAATCTCAGCCAGTTCCCTTTCCCCCTCAACCCCCACAGGTAAAGCTGGAGCAAGGCTTATTCTTGGCTTGGGATGAAACCCCTCACTGAAAGAGATAGGAGAACCAGCCCGTCTGAAGGTTCTTTCCATTGTTTTAAGAAGATCCGTTTGAGAGAGAAACCGGGCTATTCCCTTCTTCTCGTATTCTATAAGATAAAGAAATCTACCCTCCTCCTTTCTTTCAGGAAGATGTTCTTCAAGAGTTACCTCCTGCGGAAACCTTTTTTTCGCTATTTTCCAGTACTCGCACCCCCTGCACCTGCCGCACAGAAGTTGAAGACAGGAGGGGGTTCTTTCTCCATTCATCGCCTTTTTATACTCGAGCAGAAGGTATTCCTTGAAGGGCCCCGGTTTTATATGGTCCCAGGGAAGAGGAGCATCCACGGGAAAGCTCCCTGTAAAAATTTCAGGATCGAGGCCAGTATAGGCGAAGGCTTCCTCCCATAGATCATACTTAAATTTATCAGACCACGCCTCCAGAACCCCTCCCAGCTTAAATACCCTTTCGATTGCATCTCCTGCTCTAAAATCGGCTCTGGAAAGAAATGACTCCAGGAAACTCTGTTCTATTTTGTGAAAATTGACCCTTATATTCCTTTTTTTCTTTATATGCCTCAACACAAATCGTTGTTTTTCCCTCAACATCTCCCTGTCTTCTAACCCGATCCATTGAAAAGGTGTCCAGGGCATGGGTACGAAATTAGAAATGGATACGGATATTCGGGGAGGTCTTCCCAGTATATTTCTTCCAAGGTCTGAGACACGAAACAGAAGTTTTCCTATCCCCTTCAGGTCCTCTTCTGTCTCCCCGGGAAGGCCAATCATAAAATAAAACTTCAACCGCCTCCATCCCAATTTAAAGGCTGTTTCAGAAGCCCTGAGTATCTCATCTTCTGTTACATCCTTGTTTATCACTGAACGGAGCCTCTCCGTTCCAGCCTCAGGTACGATAGTAAAACTGGTTTTTCTCAAATCTGCTATTATGGAGGCAATCTCTGGTTGCTGCAATATGTGTGGTCTCAAAGAAGGAAGAGAAACGGAAATCCTCCATCTCTTAAATTCAGGATACAGGACCGTGAGCAACTGATGAAAAAAGGGGAAATCCGCTGTAGAAAGGGAAGAAAAACTAACCTCTTCATATCCCGTCTTTTTCAGACTCCTTATTATGGAGCTGGCGATTTCACTTATATTTCTGGCTCTAAAAGGAGAATAAAACTGGGTAGCCTGACAGAATCTGCACTTCTGGGGACATCCACGTGCAATTTCCCATGCCAATCTATCAAAAACGGACTCCCCATGGGAGAGTATCGCATCTTCCGGAAATGGATACTCATCAAGATTTTCTACAATTCTTTTTTTAACTGAAATTCCTTCCACAAAATAATGCCCATGGGAATGAAGTTTCCTCCTATCAGGGTCTGGAATATATACACCATCAACACCTGAAAGTGCTTCCAGTCTCGCCCTTCTACCCTTTATTTTCCTGAAAACAGGGAGGATCTCTGAAAAGAAAGGCTCTCCATCTCCTATATAAAAGAAGTCCACAAAGCGGGATAGGGGTTCCGGATTAATTATGGTGGGGCCTCCAGCTCCTATTAGAGGATCCCCTTCAGATCTTTCTTCGCTTAAAATGGGAATCTCTCCAAGCTTCAACATCCATAAAAGGTTGGTATAATTCAGCTCATACAAAAAGGAAAAGGCCACCAGGTCAAACTCCCCAAGAGGTCTCTTTGTCTCAAGGGTAAAAAGGGGTATTTTCCTTTTCTCCAGCTCCATAACCATATCCAGATCTGGCATAAAAACCCTTTCTGCAGAAGCATAGGGAAATGAATTGATCAGAAAGTAAAGAATCCTCAGCCCCAGATAACTCATTCCTATCTCATATAGATCTGGATGAGCAAGAGCTACTTTCACCTCGGCATTCTTCTTTATTACAGATCCAAATTCTCCTCCCACATATCGGGAAGGTTTCCTTACTCGTTCGAGGAGTTCCTTTATTTCCATCTCCACACCAGTATGCTGTTTATTATTCCCAGAGAGGCGTAAACCGCTATGAGATCTGAGCCTCCATAACTGAGGAGAGGCAGAGGAAAGCCGGTTACTGGGAAAAGGCCCACAGCTATAAGTAAATTAAAAATAGTTTGAAACGCAATCCAGCTGGAAATCATGTATAAAAGCACCAGCCCCTTCTCCTGGTCAAGAAATTCTCCAATCCTGAAAATTCTCAAGAATAGAATGGTGTAAAGTAGAAAGAGCAGTAGAACACCCATAAAGCCAAAGGTTTCAGCTATAACAGAGAATATAAAATCCGTGTGGGCAGCGGGTAAAAACCTTAACTTTGCCTGGGATACCTCTTTAAATCCTCTTCCTGCCAGTCTCCCTGAACCAATGGAAATTTTAGATTGATAAACCTGGTAAGCAGAACCCCGCGGGTCCTCAGAAGGATTGAGAAAGGATATAATCCTCTGTCTCTGGTAATCCTTCAGCATATAGAACCAGAGAAACACGGCAAGTGAAGCACCTGCAAAAAGTAGAATTGTAAGGTGTTTCCTTTTCATGCCAAATACGAAAACCGCTGACAGCATAAAAGCAAGATAGACAAATGCAGTACCCAGATCAGGTTGTAATGCTATAAGGACCACAGGAACTCCAACTATTACTGCTACCTTCATCAGGTCCCTGAAAGAAAGAGGAAAACTGGCCTTTTTGTACAGAACTTTGGTGAGAAAAAGAGGAACTATTACCTTGCCCAGTTCAGAGGGTTGAAACCAGACAGACCCAAACCTGATCCAGCTTGACACACCTCTCCCTCTGGCCATTACAGCGAGAAGCAAGACAAGGCCACCATATAACCACGGAGACCAGTTTACGAGTTTCTCATAATCAGTAAGCGCCAGGAGGAAAAAAATACCTATCGAAATTATCAGCCATATAATCTGCCTTGAAAAATAATTTGATGGTCCACCCCTGGCCGCCCATATGCCCACAAGGCCCACGATACTGATAAGAATGGCGGAGATAATAATCCCTGCGTCAATTTCCCTTATTCTTCTCATTGAAATAAAACCTTAAAATATCCCTTGCAATGGGAACAGCAAACTCGCTCCCTGCACCGGACCTTTCGACTATAACAAAAACCACAATTTCAGGCTTCCCACAGGGAGCAAAGGCAAGAAACAGAGAATGTGGTCTTATCTCCTTTGTCCTTTCAAGGGCCACAATTTGTGCCGTTCCGGTTTTTCCGCAAATTTCCAGACCCGGAATTCGCGCACTCCTCCCTGTTCCCCTCTCAACCACCCTCTTCATCCCTTTTATTATCTCTTCGAAAATTCCGGGTTCAATACCAGTTCTTACGGTTTTCCATCCCCCGGTCTGCTGACCGGCAATTTTTATAACAAAATGAGGCTGGGGATACCAGCCCCTGTTGGCTATTGCGGTTCCGAAAAGGGCAACCTGCAGAGGGGTTGCTATAAGATAGCCCTGCCCGATGGCGAGAGATATGGTTTCTCCAGGAAACCACTGTATACCCAGGGCTTTCTTCTTCCATGCCGGGGAAGGTAAAATCCCTGTTTTCTCATTGGGAATATCAATACCGGTCCTTCTTCCAAAGGGAAAATGCGAGACAACATCCACAATATTATTGATACCAAGTCTGGCCCCCATCTTATAAAAATATACATTACATGACTGTTCAATAGCCTTATACAGGTTTACCCATCCATGTCCACCTGCGGTCCAGCATCTAAAATCCCTGCCTCCAAATCTGAAATACCCGGGACAGAAAATCTTATCCCCTGGACCTATTATCCTTTTTTTAAGGGCAGCCACTGCAACTGCCAGTTTGAAAATAGACCCTATGGGATAGGTCCCCTGGATAGCTCTTGTATAAAGGGGCTTGGAAGGGTCTCGCATTATTTTTAACTTATATTCATCATCAAACCTGGAGGACATAAGGTTGGAATTAAAGGAAGGGGAAGACACCATGGCCAGAATCTCCCCTGTTTCTGGGGAGACCACAATGGCGCTGCCCTTCAGGTCCTTTAATCTTCTGTAAACAAAAAGCTGAAGAGCCAGATCTATGGATGTAACAAGCACGCTTCCTTCCTTGGGAAGAACTTCCTCCTTCAACTTCACCGGATTTCCCAGACTGTCCCTCAATAAAAGCCTGTATCCGTCCTCTCCCCTCAGAAACCTGTCATATTCTCTTTCCAGCCCCATTTTCCCCACCATATCCCCCATTTCTACATTCATATTTTTTATGTCCCTTTTACTGGCTTCTCCCACGTAGCCAATAATATGGGCCGTTGCCTCTGGATACAGGTAATATCTCTGGGGCTCAACCTCCACCATTATTTCGGGGAATTTCTCTTTAAATGCCTCTATAAGAGATACTTCCCTCATAGAAAGATTCTCTGCAACAACAATGGGTTTCCTCCTGGGATAATCCCTGTGTTTGTATAACCTTTCAAGAAGAACCGGAAGGGGGATTTTTACTATATTGCTTATCTCTGCGAGGGTTCTTGAAGGAGATTTTGATAGAGCTCTAATAATGGAAAGGGAAAATGTGGCTCTGTTCTCCACCAGAAGCCTGCCATTCCTATCGTATATTCTTCCCCTGGGAGCCTTTATTGTTATCTTCAGTGTAGCGTTCCTCCTGGCAAGGGCAGTATAATAACTTCCCTTCAGAATCTGAAGGTGAAAACACCTGAGAAGAATTATCCCGAAAAAAAGCAGCACAAGTCCTGCGAACAACCTGGACCTTCTCCTTAAGTTCTCAATCCTTTCTTTCATATCTCAAATACAATGGTATATAAAAAAGCATGGTTACCATATATCCCCATAGATAAAACTTCGGTGGATAGGAAAACAGGCCCAGCACCGGCCACGCAAAGAGGTCTCGAAGGAAAAGAAAGAGGAATATAAACGCAAATATTCCCCTTCCACTGGGATTAAATTCCCTCCTTAATTTAAGCACAACAAGTGAAGAAAGGGTCAGAGATAGTCCATAGGTTCCCAGTGGAACTCCGAGCAATATATCCCTCACCAGTCCTGCAGCAGTGGCAACAAAGGGTCCTTCTCTACGCTCCATATAAAAGAAGGCTATAAGAGAAAGAACCTGAACCGGAAGAAGAAAGCTCAAGGTGGATGTCTGGTAAACGTAGGCGAGAAACAACAGAAATCCAATTCTCAAAGCTACCATTTTAAAATCACACCTACATATTTTAGGGTTTTAAAGCTGAAGGCCGGTTTTACCTCAACCCTCAGAAATATGTATTTTCCCTTCTGAACCCTCATAATGCTTCCTATTGAAAGTCCTTCCGGAAAGATCCTATCCAGACCGGAAGTGTAAACCGGTTCCCCCTTTCTTGGATATCTCGTTATGTATATATAATCCAGAAAGGTCAGACGATCTCCTGTGCCCCGGAGCACACCAACCCCTTCCTTTATTCGGGCTCCAATGGCAGAATAAGGATTGGTGATGGGTTCCACTGCTGCATAGGAGTAACCTATGGGTTCCACTGTCTTTCCAACCACATTCCCATCAAGGTCAACCACAGGTAGATATTCCCTGATTCCGTCCCCTTTCCCTGCGTCAATGAAGAATCTTATCCTCATGTTTTCGGGATTAAGCTTGACCACCCTTGCCACTATAAATTTCCACTTCCTTGTTCTCAGTCTTCTACAGGCTTTTTCTCTTTCAAGCATCTGTTTTAATCTTAAATTCTCCAGCCTTAAAAGCATGAGTTTTCTCTTTAAATCCCGGTTCTCCTTCAAAGCCTCCCGGGCCTTTGTCAATACCTCCATTTTGAAGGCCATCTTATCGTAGGCGGTAGAAATAATATCCCCTATTCTGGAAGCAGAAAGAATGACAGACGAAAGGCCAGAACTTATCGCACTGGAAACGCTCCTGTTTATTAAAAGCAGAAGGATGTTAAAAATTATGAGGAGGAAATATTCCTTAAAGCCTCCCTTCAATTCCTATCCTACTGAAACTCTTTTTAGCAAATCCAGATCATCAAGGATCTTTCCCACTCCAAGCACCACGCTGGAAAGAGGATCCCTTGCCATTTCCACAGGAAGTTTTGTCTCCTCGCTAATCCTTTTATCAAGATTCCTGAGCAAAGACCCCCCTCCGGTAATTACTATACCCCTTTCCAGGATATCTGCTGAAAGCTCCGGAGGGGTATCCTCCAGGGTTTCCTTTATAGCATTAACTATCGCCTTTATTACAGGATCAAGGGCCTCTTTGACGTCCAGATCAGTGATGGTTATATTTCGAGGTAAGCCCTCCTTGAGATCTCTTCCCCTTATTTCCATCTCCCTGGGCTCTTCTGGCTCTACTGCATTGCCAAGTTCAATTTTTATCTGTTCTGCAGTTCTTTCGCCAACTAAAAGATTGTATTTATTTTTCAGATAGTTCTTTATAGCCTCATCCATTTCATTTCCTGCCACCCTTATAGTCTTACTTCTAACCACTCCAGCAAGGGATATTACCGCAACATCGGTGGTTCCCCCGCCAATATCCACCACCATGCTACCCGTCGGTTCTTCTACAGGTAACCCGGCTCCGATAGCAGCGGCCATGGATTGTTCCACCATGTACACTTCCCTTGCTCTTACCCTCAGTGCTACATCCCTTACAGCTCTTTTCTCCACCTGGGTTATACCCGAAGGAATCCCTATTACAACACGAGGTCTTACCCACGTATTGTTTCCCAGTGCTTTTCTCAGAAAAGTTTCCAGCATTTTTTCCGCGGCATCAAAATCTGCAATAACCCCATCTCTAAGTGGCATAACTGCTACCATCTTTTCCGGTGTCTTTCCCAGCATTCTTTTTGCTTCGTTACCCGTAGC
>JAMOUL010000251.1 GCA_027062035.1 Candidatus Aminicenantota bacterium
GAGAGGACCTCTTTTTGATTTTAAACGCACTAAAGGACGCCAAGGACACTCCGGAAACCATGGTGGTAACCTCTGCCCTGGGAATGCTGAAGGAAGTAAAGGTCGGTTACTGGAATGGTGACCACTACGAAATTCACGAATTTAAAGAACCGGTGGAGCTCCTTGGAATAAGCGGTCAGATATCCAAAACTGCTGATCCATTTTATCACTTCCATCTATTAATGGGAACATCCAGTGGAAAAGCGGTGGGAGGACATTTTCTTGAAGCCAGGGTATGTAATACTCTGGAGCTCTTCCTTATGGGAATACTGCATCCCATAAAAAGAGTTAAAAAGGGAAATCTTAAACTCATAGAGCTATGAGGGGGTTATATGGACGAATACATTATGGTTTTAACAACCACCGACAGTAAAGAAGTGGCAGAAGGCATTGCAGAACGACTTGTAGAGAAAAAACTTGCAGCCTGTGTCCAGATAATTGGCCCCATAAAGAGTGTTTATCGCTGGAAGAAAAAAGTGGAAAAGGCTGAAGAATGGCTGTGCTTCATAAAAACCAGAGCCAGCCTGTTTTCGGAGCTGGAGCGTGTTATCAAGCAAATTCACCCTTATGAGGTTCCAGAAATAATAGCATTGCCCATAGTTAACGGAAGCTCAGACTACCTTGACTGGCTTCAGAGGGAAACCGAAAGCTGATCGACTTTTATTTTATGATAAATTACTTTACCAGAAAAGTGTTTTATTAATTAGAAATTTTATAATAGGATGCGTATAATAAATGTAACAAACGAAAAAGGAGGCCTACCATGAAAAAATTGTTTATTCTGGTGCTGGTAATTGCCGTAGCTTTTCCTGTTTTTTCAGCAAACTTCAAAACAGGGAAAACAGCAAAAATTGAGAATATGACAGGGGACCTCTACTCATCGTCAGAAGACCTTGAGATTGTAACCCTGGATGGAGATCTTTTTGGAATAGCAAGAACAGCAACAGTGCTTAAAGAGCTCAACGGAGGAATAACCTATGCGGGGGAAAAACTTCTTATAACAGGTACCGTCGCCAGAAGTGTAAGATTTATAGGAAGAGTCCTTGAGATTGATGGCGAAGTTAAGGGGGATATTTTCTTTATGGGTCAGGAACTTCGCATAAATAAGGACGCTAAAATTGGGGGAGAGGTATATGCAGCAGGAGCAGAAATCACAATTAACGGTGAGGTAACTGGTCCGGTTCATGTGGGCTGCGATGAGTTCATTCTCAGGGGGGTAATAAACTCCAATGCAAATGTCAAGGCAAAAAAAATCAGGATACTGGAAGGTGCAAGAATAGAGGGAAATCTCGATTACTGGACCCAAAAAGCCATCACATTTCCGGAAGGAACAATAGGTGGAAAGGCAGTATTCCACATCATCGGAACGAAAAAGAAGGCGAAGGAAAAAGAAAAATTAGAAAAGAAAGCAAAGGGAAAACCAGAAAAGAAGGGTAAGGGATTTCCATTCTTCCCTTCCTGGTTCAAAGTTGCATGGTTTATAAGTTCCCTTCTCCTTGGATATATAGCCTTCCTTCTTTTCCCGGGACAGATAAAGAAATTTAACGAAGAGATCATCGCAAGGCCTCTCAGAGCATTTCTTCTGGGCGCGGCCTCCATATTAATTATATTGCTACTTATTGTTATATTCTTTGTACTTGTCTTTACCATCCCCATGAACATGGTTATTATTCCGATGTTCCTGATCTTTCTGTACTTTGGAAAGCTCCTCGCAGGATTTGCCATTGGCTACATAATTCTAAAGGGAATTTTCAAAAAGGAAGTTACTGTATGGCTTACCTATCCGGTGGGACTTGTGGCTCTTGTAATACTCAGTTTCATTCCATATATCGGCTGGCTGCTGATGCTTATTGCAAGGCTCTGGGGATTCGGAGGATTTTTCTATAAGGTAAAAGTCTAAAGGAGCAAGAATAGGTTTTATTGCTCTATCTTAATCTTACGCCGATGTCATCATCATACAGGCGGGCACGCGTTTTGAGCTGAGAAACAGGTGTGTCCGCCTGCCCATCTGGACCGGCAGACCATACATACACCGCTCTGTTAAACCAGGTTGCAACAGAGGGCCATGTATACCTTACATTGGAAGAATAGTGATTTCCCCAGGGATCAGGTTTTATTCCACTCAAATAAGGACCACGCCAGGCACAGGAACCCGTGGTGGGATAATGCCTTCTTCTCCTTCCCCCCAGGGTATTTTTTATTAACTGATTGGTAAAAGTATCCTTGGCTGCCCTTATAATCTTCCACCAGCCCTTACATCTATTTCCATTTCCGCATCCATCACCATCGTATCTTCCTGCATTTCCAACACTGTAAAGTAAACGAAGATTTGGAGAAAGATTCCTTCGGCGGGTATTTGGCCAGCGACATACATCCTTATAAAAATTAACCATCCCTGCAGCGATTACCTGAACTTCGTTTCTTGCCCTTGCCACCCTGGCTTCATTTATGGACTTTTCCACCACAGGTACAAGAATTGCAGCAAGTATGGCAACCACTCCAAGGACTACTATCATCTCAATTAGTGTAAACCCCCTCTTCATAACTAATATTTTATGCTTTTTATCCTATAATTTCCAGTATTATCGAATTCATAATAAAAAATTTATCTTTTTTTATTTTTATAACATTCTCCGAAACAGATACAAGGTCCTGCATTTTTTTTGCCCGTTCTATAAACATGGATGCTTTCTTTTTTTCTTCAGGAGAGAACCTCACCCCATCTACCAGTCTGAGGCCCATCATAATTTTTTCTCTTAAAAAATCCTCTTCCCCCAGCTCAAAGACCTGCCCTGGAATTTTTTCCCTTCTTTTCCATGCCCCTATATATGCCATTAAAGACTTCCTGTTTTCCCATCTCCTTCGTCCGTAAAGACTGGCAGCTGCCGGACCCAATCCTATAAAGGGATGAAACTTCCAGTACTTCAAATTATGATAGGATTCAAAACCGGGCCTTGCGAAATTGGAAACCTCATACTGAGCAAAACCCATGGACTCAAGAAAATCCCTTGCCTCATAATACTGTTTTTCAAGCTCATTATCATCAGGGCTCTTCCTGCCCTGCAGGGGAAAATAACGGGGAATCTCCAGCAAATAATAGCTTATGTGAGTGGGCTCAAGGCGTATAGCAGTTCCAAGGTCTTCCAAAACCTCCTTTAACCTGTAACCCGGGATTCCGTAGAGAATATCCAGATTTATATCCTCAAAACCTGCTTCTCTGGCCTCCTCCACCCTTCTAAAAATATCCTCAGGACTATGCCTCCTACCGAGATAGGAAAGGATTTCGCTGCTGAAGGATATGGCGGCTATACTAACCCGGTTAAACCCGAGGTCCTTTAAAAAACTGAAATCCACCTTATCTTCAGGATTAACCTCTATGGCTACTTCCTTTGTGTCAGAATGAACAAATTTGCCTGCCAGTTTTTCCAGTGAATTTCGAGAAAGGACCGAAGGAGTACCCCCTCCAAGGTATAATGTATCGTTCCGTTCTGGTAACTCACTGGCTTCGTAAAGAACTGCTTTTAAATATTCATCCTCAAGTTCACTCCTGTAGGGCACGGTAAAGAAATGGCAATAGGGACACTTGTTTCTGCAGAATGGAACATGCACATAAAGGCCTATCATCATCCATATTTTACTACTGAACCTGAACCTTTATATATCGTAAAATATAAGTGGAGGTGCAAAATGAGAAAGATACTGGTACTCCTTTTATTATCAACTCTCAGTTTTTCTCAGGTCCTCATGAAAATGAATATAAACTCTTCAGGTGAAAAGGCCCAAATTATAATGCCCGATGCCATATTCCTTAAAGGTTACACAATGCGATTTAAGGGAGAAAAGGTGGATCTGGGGATACTAAAGGAAAAAGGAAAAATCTTTATTGCAACCGACGGAGAAAAAATGGAAATTTCCCTTGAACCATATAAATTGAGGGGCATTGATCCGGAGGGAAAATACACCAAATTCAAGCTCAGGGTAGAAGGTGAAGATTCTATTTCCATAACGTTACCCCTGTGGTTACTGAGGGCAGTCTTCTCGGTAGTAAAACCGCTGATTCAGGTATCCCATGAAAAGGTTGTTATGGAGTACAGGAATACCAGAGTAAAATACAGAGAAGAAGACCCCCTTGCCGAAAAAGCTGCAAAACTTGTTTTAGATTTTATCACCTCTCCTCATAAATTTATAGGAGGATATGCAGGCCCCATAAAATTCCTGCACATAGAAGAAGAAAACGAAACAGTGGATATTACCCTCGAGTAATATTTGTAGTGAATATTTTCGGGTAAAAATTCTCTCTCGAAAAACAATTCGTAGGGCAATTCTAAATACTATTGCTTCTCTTTGTCAGGAAATTTCCTGGCTTTCTCAGATTTCTCCGAAACATTAGCACGGACAGCATCAAGGATCATATCTTCAATAACGCCTTTAGTTCTGCAGGGGATCCAGGTTTTATGTACGTTATCCTCAAAGGTAGAAAACTTGGTTCTTATTACCACACGGGTAGTCCCTTCGCTTATTGGTTCCACTATAATACTCACAACTCCCCTGTATAACCACCAGTGCCCGAATACTACGGACGGACACTTAAATAGAGGTTGATTACTCGAATAATCCCTTTCAACCTCCCTTTCTCCGGACTCTGCAACTATTAATCCACTTTCCTTTTCAATCGCTTTAATTTCAAAATCTATACCAATTAAGTAGTCCAGGATAGTATTCCAGACCAGGTCAAAGGGAGCATTAAAATCCTCTACACTGTTTACAGGAGGGGGAAGAGGTGGAGGAGAAGTTGGAGGAATTCCCCGCACCACACTGTGGACTGTACACCCATAAGATATAAGAACAATTAAAGGTAAAATAGCAAAGACCCTTTTCATTTTCACCTCCTTCTTTTACGTTATTTTTAACTGCAAAAACCATTCCACCTTTAAACCCCATAAGAACAGGTATTATATCCTGTCCTGTTCTCTTTTTTGGACATTTACTTTTGTTAGAAAGATACATTTTTATAAATTGAACACGGGTAATTTGTTCCGCCTCCTGGTTTGATTCCGCTATTTCTTATTAAAATATGACAAACAGTTATTGTTCCCCGGAGAAGAGCGATATTGACATATCCTGGCTATGGAATCGTCTAATCCATTAATGGGTAGCGCTACATGAAATGCCCTTGGACTCGCATTGCACAACAGTTACAAGGGCCGGGGAGCACGCATATTTACCATTGGGCCATAAGGTCTCCACCAGATATTTGGTGCCCGCAGCAAAATCCCTTTTTAACGTCTCTCCTTTGTTTATAAAACCATAATCAACGCCGTCGATCCTGACCCTGATTGAATCATTGGTATTGTTTGTAACGGTAAGCGTGCCTGTATTATTTCTTGCACATTTACTCACAAGGGAACAGCCATTGAAGCCGGAAAATACTAACAGGCCAAGTATTGTTAGAATGGTAAAAATATAGGTATTTTTCTTCTTAAGTATCATCTTAATCAACCTCCTATATTTAATCTATTTATTTCCATAAAACAGTAAAAACTTAATTGGGAGGCTTTTTCGGCGGGATAACGAAAAATAAAAAAGGAGGTAAACTCATCAAAAATCCTACTTTAAAAGTGTAGCATTATACACATATACAATCAAATAAGGAATGTTAAAATAAAAGCAGGAGCAAATGATGAAAAATTTAGTGGTAATAGGACTCAGCGGGGGCATAGACTCATCTGCAGCTGCATATCTGCTTAAAGAGCAGGGCTATGATGTTATAGCCCTCACGCTTAACCTATTTTTTGAAAGCGACGTTGAAAGAGCCCGCAGGGTAGCAGAACACCTCAATATCCCCCATTTTGTACTTAACCTCAGAGAAGAATTCCGTAAAGAAATCATGGACTATTTCGCCAGTGAGTACCGAAAAGGCCGTACCCCCAACCCCTGCGCCTTCTGCAATCCAGGGATAAAATTTAAGTACCTTCTCAAATTTGCAGAAGAGAGAGGTGCTGACTTCATAGCCACAGGTCATTATGCAAGAATCCTGGAAAAAGAGGGGAAGTATTACCTGGCTCCTGCAAAGGACAGGAAAAAATCCCAGGAATACTTCCTGGCCCTCTTAAACGAATCAGTCCTTGGAAAAACTCTATTTCCCCTGGGGGAACTCACCAAGAAAGAAGCAAGGAAAATAATTCAGGAAAAAGAAATACCCGCAGATATCCGGAAGGAAAGCCAGGATATCTGCTTTATAGGCCCTCAGGGTTATGCCGATTTCCTGGAAAGTGAATATGGCTTTAAGCGAGAAAAGGGTAAAATTATTTCCCCTGCCAGGCTTGTTGTCGGAGAACACAAAGGATATTACAGATATACGATTGGACAAAGAAGGGGCATAGGAATTTCATCCACTGAGCTTCCATTTACTTCTGTAAAGGGTCCCCTGTATGTGGTAAATATTGATGCTGAAGAGAATATGATCATGGTGGGACCAAGGGAATATTTAATGCAAACCTCCATGAAGGTGAATCTTCTTGTATGGAGAGGGGAAAAGAAAGGAAATTACCGGGTAAAAATTCGCTATCGCCACCCTGCTGCAGAAGCTGAGGTGAAAATTTCTGACAACGAAGCTGAGGTAACATTCAAAGAACCGCAGTTCGCACCCACCCCAGGGCAGATCGCTGTGTTTTACAATGAAGAAGACCTTGTGATTGGAGCCGGCACCATAGAGGGGATGTTTTAAATTATTGCCTCAATCGAATCTTATATGCATATTTAACCAGGAGAAGTTTTTCGTTCTCCTCTTCAACAGTATAAAAATATCTGTCAGAAACAAAGGCAGGAATCTTTGTAACCGTTCCTGTCCCCAGAAACCTGCCTGATAGGGTAAAGACGTCCACAGGTATCCTTTTATCCTCTATATTATCCGGTACTCTGAAAAGAAACAGGTAATTTTTGCAGAGCAGCATTCTGTAAAAGTAATTTTTGTGCCGGGGTATTTTCTTTGCGATCTTTTTACGTACAAAATCAGGAATCCGCTCCAGCTTCATTATCCTTTTTCTCAAAATCTCCCTTTCCTCGCTGGAAATTACCGGTGGCTCCACTTTGCGCGTAATCTGCCCCAGAAACCGTCCAGCTCTGTTAATCAGAAGGATGTCATATTCATTACTAACACCC
>JAMOUL010000252.1 GCA_027062035.1 Candidatus Aminicenantota bacterium
CTTTGATGTATTTGGAATGTATACGTTTCCCTTATAATCTACGTACATTCCACTTACCACATAATATTCTCCTATGGTTACCTTTGAAGCCATATCTGCGAGACTTTCTATTTTCCCTTTTCCCTTTCCTTTACCACAGAAAGGTAATGAGAGGAGCAAAAAAAGCAATATTATAATTTTGTTTCTCATTCTGATATCAGAATGATTTTTTCCCTGTCCAGATTTTTTATCCACAGAAGAGCGAATACAAAAAGAATGACTGCTAAGGAAAGGAGCGTGATGTTAAACCAGAGTACTGAAATTTTCATCAGGAAAAGTAGCTTTTTCATAAGAAAATTGCCAAAGAACAGTATCGCAAAAAAAGTGTAAAACAAACCGGTAATTACAGCCCTTCCCTTTTCTGAAATCATAAAGGTAATACCTATAAGGAAAATAAGGGCAAAAGCAACGAGAGGCGCTGTTATCAGGGCTTCTACTGCGAGCCCCGGATTTTTAAGGATTCCCCATGAGGATTTTATAGCAAGGGATAAGAGGAGGGATATAAGGTAGACCACATAAATCGGTAATATAACTGCCAGTGTCTTACCTATCCATATTTTCTCCAGGGAAGTTCCGGTAGCCATTATAGCCTCAAAGCCCCTTCTTATCCTTTCCTTGTAGAACATTTCCATTAATGTGTTTAAGGACATTAATATAATCAAAGGAATTGTTTCGAAGGTTAGGAGCAATTTCTTTATTCCCGGGAATGCAGCAAGTTGCTTCAAGTCCATCATCATGTAAAACAGGAAGAGCATAACTGCGAATACAATGATTATCTGGATTGGATTTAACAATATGCTTTCTTTAAAATCCTTTTTTATTATTGCGATTAGTTCACGCATTTTGCACTGCCTCCAGATAAAATTTTTCCAGATCCTTCACCTCGTCCATTTTCCATTGGCCAAGTAATTTCCCCTGATTTATTATTCCAAAATCAGTTGCAAACTTCTTCATATAAAGAAGCTGGTGAGAGGTAATAAAAATGGTAGAACCACCTTCCGCAAGTTCTTTTAGAATGTCAATAAACTTCACCTGCCATTCAGGGTCAAATCCTTCAAGGGGTTCGTCCAGGAATAAAACTTCCGGAAAGCAGAGCAGTGCCCTGGCGAGGGCTACCCTTTTCTTCGTGCCCTTAGATAGCTGATTTAATGGCCTTTTTAGCAGTGAATCCAGTTCCAGAGTTTCAATCACAGGCGTTACATTTCTTGCAGGAACTCCATACAGCTCAGCGAAAAATCCAATATAATCCAGGGTGGACATCCTGTAAGATAGGTCTTCGTTTTCAAGGAGAAAACCTATTCTCTTTTTATCGGCGTTTACCACTACCGTTCCAGCAGATGGTTTAAGCAGTTTTAACAGTATTCTTACCGTGGTTGTCTTTCCAGCGCCATTAGGCCCCAGGTATGCAAAAATTGAACCCCTTTCTACTTTGAGACTTATTCCTTTCAGGGCATGGAAATCACGGTAAAACTTTTCTACAGCCTTTAGTTCGATACTGATTTCCTTCACCTTCCAGATACCTCCAACAATTTTTTTATTTTGTATTCAAAATAATCAATGTCTTCCCCCTTTTCAGTTCTGTTTTCCCGGCAACAGGGAAGAAGTATAAATAAATCGATCCTTAAACTTAAAACAAAATTTTTCATGAGTAATTCCCTCAATTATATATAATGTATATCAAAATAACACAAACCTAATCAAGGGATTAATGATTAGCAAATTTTCGATTTTTGTTATAATTTCCTGCCTATGGGGTATATATATCTTATACTTTCTCTTACATCATCCTTGAT
>JAMOUL010000253.1 GCA_027062035.1 Candidatus Aminicenantota bacterium
CATATCTCGAACCCCCGCACGGGAAGGACTCATTATCGCCAAAAGGGTAAAGGAAGCATATCCCGGGGTTCCCGTACTTCTCGTATCAAGGGTGGCTACTGCAGAAGATGTAAGGGAATTAAGACGGCTCGGTATTCCCTTTCTCGATGGACTGGCTTCTCCGGAAAATGCAGAGCGTAAACTAAAACAGTTCTTTGGTTTCATAAACGAGCAGGAAAGCAAGGAAAAACTCAGCAGAACAAAAGCACTTCTCGAATCCAGTGGTTTTTATACACACTCGGAGTTTATACTTCAGGAACTCGCAGACATAGTTCTATTTCCGGAAAGGTCAAGAAACCTTCTTATAGTTGGAGAGACTGGCACAGGTAAGACATTCCTTGCAAGAACCCTTCACAAAATAACCTTCTCTTCTGGAGCACCCTATCAGGAATTGAACCTTACAAGAATACCCGAAAACCTTATAGAGTCAGAACTTTTTGGATACGAAAAGGGAGCCTTTACAGGAGCCTATAGAAGTAAAGCAGGGTATCTCGAAATGGCCAACGGAGGGACACTGTTTATTGACGAAATTGGAACCCTTACCTACCAACAGCAGGGAAAGCTCCTCAACGCCATAGAAGGAGGGGTTTTCTCAAGGGTGGGGGGAAGCTCACTTATCCGCTCCACTGCAAGAATAATAGGAGCAACATCGTCGGATCCTGCAAAGGAATTAAGGGAAGATCTCCTGTACCGGTTCTCAGGGATTATTTATCTTCCGCCCCTGAGGGAAAGGAGAGAAGATATAATTTTATTCCTTGAAATGTACAGAAAAGAAGGGTTAAAACTCACCCAATCCGCCGAGAGATTTTTAGCGCAGGCAGATTTTCCGGGCAATATCAGGATGCTCCTGAACGTTCTGGACACGTTAAAAGCCAGGGGTGGAGAGGCTACAATAGATGAGGCAATAAAGGCATATGAAAAATGGGCTCCGGACAAGGCTATGAGGCCTTTACTTCTCGAAGAAGAAAGAAAGGAAATACAGGATTACTTTATGGAAAACCTCTACAAATACCTGGAAGAAAACTCCACAAATATGAAAAACCTGGAAGAAGTCTTCCTGGGCTATCTTCTTGGAAAGGGTCTAAAAATAGAGAAAATTGCTTCCCTTCTGGGGGTATCAAGGGCTACAGTATTCAGACTTAAGGATAAACTGGAAAGAAAATAATCTCATTATGATACCCTTTTGTATCATTTTGAGACTTCAGTTTTTCAGATTGAGACCTTATGAAGAATTCCCTTACCTTTCCATGCGGACAAACTTTCTATCATTTCTGGCACGAATTTTGCTGATAAAAAGCAGGGGTGGGCCTTAATAGATTTTTTGCTCTCGGGGGGAGCCAGGATGGCTCCTCCCTCTTTACTGGAGGAGTAATTTAAGAAGCAGTCACTTTCTCCTGTGAAGAAGCTCCCTTCCCGGCTTTGCTTATAAAGAGATATTCCTTTAAAAACACATCAATATCTCCATCAAGAACTCTATCAGCCTGTGTAATCTCTATCCCTGTTCGATGGTCCCTTACTGCCTTATAGGGATAGAGAACGTATGTCCGTATCTGGTTTCCCCATGATATATCCTTCTTGCTCTTCTCCAGCTTCTCCATCTTTTCCATCTTTTTCTTCTTCTCGAGCTCGTACAATCTCGAACGGAGGATTTTCATGGCAGTAGCCTTATTCTTGTGCTGGGAGCGGTCGTTCTGAATGGACACAACGATTCCGGTGGGTATATGGGTAATCCTTACAGCCGATTCTGTCTTATTAACGTGCTGTCCACCGTGTCCGGATGCCCTGAAGGTCTCTATTTTCAGGTCCTTGGGGTCTATTTCAATTTCCACATCATCCTCCACCTCCGGGTACACAAATACCGAAGAAAAGGATGTGTGTCTTCTCCTGTTTGCATCAAAGGGAGATATTCGTATGAGGCGATGAACTCCGCTTTCTCCCTGCAGAAGACCAAAGGCATAGGGACCCTCTATTCTGATAGTGGCTCTCTTTATGCCAGCCTCCTCGCCCTCCTGAAGCTCAAGGATTTCGGTTTTAAATCCCTTATCCTCGGCCCAGCGCAGGTACATTCTGAGGAGCATCTGTGCCCAATCCTGACTTTCTGTTCCCCCGGCACCGGGATGAATGGTAAGGAGGGCATTCCTGGTTTCGTCATCCTCTGTAAACAGGTTCTTCACCTCCTCCTCTTCCACAATTTTCTCCAGCCTGTTTATAACCTCTGCCACTTCCTCAGGAGAAGATTCGTCGTAAAGCTCTACGTGAAGCTCCGCATCCTCTATGGCGTTTTTGATCCTGTTATATGAATGCAGCTTATCCTCGAGAATTTTTTTCCTTCGACCGAGTTCCCTTGCCCTTGCCGGGTTTTTACTCCATATGTCCGGAGAAGAAAGTTCCCTATCTATTTTCTCAATTTCGCTTCTAAGCTTTGCCGGGTCAAAGATACCCCCTTAATTTTTCGTATCTTTCCCTGAGCTGCTCGAGCTTTCTTTCTGCTTCATACCTTTCCATATCAGCCTCCTTGTAAATAATATGATAAGGGAAATCAGGGTAACGGTCAAGTAGAGCCAGTCGATATAGGGAGCAAAGGCAGTGAACAGACTTATCTTTGAGGAAGTTGAGAAACTTCCCACAATCATTTCGGTTTTATATATTTCGGTTCTTTTAAGTATCCTTCCGTACGGATCTATAATTGCGGAAATACCTGAAGATGCTGCCCTGAGAAGGTATCTTCTGTTCTCAACGGCCCTGACCCTCGCCTGCATAAAGTGCTGGTAAGGCGCAGGGGTCTTTCCATACCAGGCATCGTTGGTGGTATTTACCAGAAATTCGGCTCCCTCCCTGACCATTCTTCTTACAAGAAGGGGGAAAATAGCTTCATAACAGCTGGGGGTGGCAAATTTGTGTCCCTTAAACTCCCCGAGGCGAATCTCCCTCCCCGGGGTATAATCCCCTATCTCCATAGCAATTCTCGGGATAATTCTTCTAATAAATGGTAAAGGATTGTATTCCCCGAAGGGAACAAGATGTATTTTCCTATAGGTTTTTACCCTGCCATCAGGGGAAATAATGAAGGTAGCGTTGTAAAATTTCGTCCCGCTGGATTCTGTGGAAGGGAACACCAGATAAGCATTCCATTCCTTCGCCCTTTCCTTGAAAAATTTTATCCATCCAGGGTCAGAAAGATAGACAAAGGGAACCGTGGTCTCGGGAAAGATCATAATGTCCACACCATTGCGAGAAGCCTTCCTTGCCATTCTCATATATTCATCAAAAACCTGCCTGGACTTCTCCTGTGTAATTGGGGGCCGGAAATCCCATGAATTCTGAAAAATTGCAACGGTATAATCTCCAGCCCTATAAGGTCCGATTAGAATAAACCCGATAAAATGAAGCAGTAAAAACAGTCCTGCAAAAGCCTTTGTTTTCTTTCTTATAAGCAGTACAGCCAGAAGCACCATTAAAAACCCCATAAATCTCACTCCCCCAATAGAAGCAAACTGAAGAAATGGAAGGTCATCAACGGCGGTATAACCCAGGCTTCCCCATGGAAACCCTGTAAATAGTTTTTCCCTGAGTATTTCTACACTTGCCCATAGAAAGGGGGAAAAATAAAGGGCCCTTCCCGAATAAAACCTGAGGAGCCAGGAGAAAACCCCGAAGTAAACCGAAAGAGCCAGAGAAAGGGCAAAAACTCCCAGTCCGGAAATTACAACCGGGACCTTTCCGTAAACCCTGAGGGTGGGATAAATCCAGTAAAGGGATGGTACAAAGAAGAAAAGTCCTCCTACAAGCCCTACAAGAAAGTTTTTTCTCTTTGCAAATCCCAGAAGCATCAGAGTAAAGGAAAGAAAGGCAAGAACAGAGGTTTCCCAGGAAAAATAGGAAAAGGATGCAGAAAGAAATAATCCTCCCAGTGCTGCCTGCCAGTATCCTTTCATGGATGTATTTTAACTCAATATTCCTTTACAAAAAAAGATAGTGAGCAATGCGCTATACGTAATGCACTGGCCTGTGGGTGCATCAATGCGTCTGCGCCTGCACGCGATAACGCTAAAACGCATAAACACAAATACACAATAATGCGCCTACGAAGTATAATCCTATTATGAAGGTCCTCATATATTCCAGGCAGAAAATAGAATTCTGGAAATTTCCCCGGTGGGTGGTTGAAGACCTCAGAAGCAAATACCCCGAAGTAAATTTCGAAATAAATTACGGGGAAGATCCACTGAGCGAAATTATAGAGGATGTGGATGTCCTGATAACTTCAAGGCTGACCCCTGAAGAGTTCAGACGGGCGAAAAAATTAAGGTGGATTCATTCCCCCTTTGTGGGAGTGGGAAACATGTTGTTTGATGAACTTGTCAACAGTCCGGTACTGCTTACCAATTCCAGGGGGGTAAACAAGGAAGCGGTAAGCACCCATGCTGTTGCCATGGCTCTGGCTCTAATTCGGGGTATTCCGTGGGCCTTTCATTTCAAAAACGAAAGAAAATACGATCATTCCTTCTTTACCACCGATTTTATACCCATGGAACCTTCAGAGGTGAAAATCGGAATTATGGGATACGGAGAAATAGGCTCAAGCATAGGGGAAAAAATGAAAAGCCTTGGGTTCGAAGTCCTCTGCCTTACAAGAAGCGGATCGGGTAACTGCTTTTCGCTGGAACAACTTGATCAGTTTCTTGAAAAAATAGATGCACTTATAATAGCAGCCCCCCGGACAAAGGAGAACGAGGGGATAATAAACTATCGAAGGATGAAAATCCTCGGAGGATTTCTGATAAACGTCGGAAGAGGAAAAATTGTGGTGGAATCAGACCTGACCTCCGCTCTGAAGGATGGAACCTTAAAGGGAGCTGCCCTTGATGTTTTTGAGAAGGAACCACTGCCACCGGAAAGCCCGCTGTGGGAAATTCCCGGCCTGATAATTACCCCCCATACCTCCGGCACCTCCAGACTTTTCTGGAAAAGACAAAAGCAGCTCATAGAAGAAAACCTCAAACTCTTCCTTCAGGGAAAGGGTCTCAAAAATTTAGTAAATAAAAAATTAGGGTATTAATTTGACATTATTTACCTCACTTCATAAAATAATAAAAGAATGATAATAAGGAGGCAGTTATGGCTGAAAAACTAACTGTTGAGGAGCTTCTGGCAAGGGCGAAAAAACCCGGCCAGGATGCTCTGAGACTGCATCCCTTTTACAGGGGAAAAATTGAGGTAGTGCCCAAGGCAAGGATAAGAGATTTTAATGACTTTGCTATCTGGTACACACCAGGCGTTGCAGAACCGTGCAAGGACATTCATAAGAACCCGGAAAAAGTTTTTGAACACACCAACAAGGGTAATTTTGTTGCTGTCATTTCTGACGGCACAAGGGTTCTGGGCCTCGGAGACATAGGCCCGGAAGCCGGACTTCCGGTTATGGAAGGTAAGGCGCTGCTCTTCAAGTATCTTGGTGGAGTGGATGCCTTTCCCATTATGTTAAGGACAAAGGACCCACACGAATTTATACGCACAGTAAAAATACTTGAACCCACCTTTGGGGGAATAAACCTCGAAGATATAGCCCAGCCAAAATGCTTCTATATTCTTGATACCCTGAGGAAGGAAATGAATATTCCGGTATGGCACGACGACCAGCAGGGAACTGCAGCAGTAACCCTTGCAGGACTTATAAATGCCCTGAAGATCGTGGGCAAGAAGATGAGCGAAGCAAAAATAGTCTTCGTTGGAGCTGGAGCTGCCAACATCGCTGGAGCAAGGATTATAATGAAGGCTGGAGCAAGACCTGAAAATATACTCATGGTGGACTCCAAGGGAATCCTGAGAAAGGACAGGGAAGACATGAAGGACCTGGAGCTCCATTCCCACGAAAAATGGTGCATGGCAATGAATACCAACCCTGAAAAAAGAAAGGGAGGAATTCCCGAAGCACTTGAAGGAGCAGACGTCCTCATCGCTGCTTCCAAACCAGGACCTGGAACCATAAAACCCGAATGGATAAAGAAGATGGCAAAGGACGCAATAGTATTTGCAGAGGCAAATCCAGTTCCAGAAATCTGGCCATGGGAAGCCAAGGAAGCTGGAGCGAGAATTATAGCAACAGGCCGCTCTGACTTCCCCAACCAGGTAAATAATTCCCTCGGATTCCCCGGTATATTCAGGGGAGCCCTCGACGTAATGGCAAAAACCATTACAGACGAAATGTGTATAGAAGCTGCCAGAGAACTGGCAAGGGTTGCAGAGGATAATGGACTTCATGAAGACTACATCATACCCAACATGGATGAATGGGAAGTTTTCCCGAGAGAAGCTGTAGCAGTTGGAATGAAGGCAATCGAACAGGGAGTTGCGAGAAGACAGATAAGCAGAGAGGAACTATACAAAGAGGCAGAGGAAAAAATAAAGAGGGCAAGAGAAGAAGTCCAGTTCCTTATGAAGGAAGGATTCATAAAAGTAATAGACTGAGCTTCAGGCTATAAAGGGGGAGGTAAGGTCCTCCCCCTTTTTTTATGCTAAAATACTTTTATGAGAAAAGTTTTACTTTTTCTACTGCTTACTGTTTCTCTTCTTTTTTCAGGTAATCTCGGAATTAAGCTTTTTACAGGCGGAATGTATGGTTCCTATGGGGACCTGAACCTTTTTGTGGATTATGAATCTTCCTGGCTTAATTTTTACAATAACAACTGGGCTAAAAACCTAAAAGACTGGGGTTTTATTTCAAACTATACATCAACTGACGATGTAAACTTCAAAAAGCTAACTATTTCTCTACCAATAACCCTGCGACTGTATATGGAAAAGGGGAAAACCACCTTCTTTGTGGAGGGAAGTTACATCGGAGGAAGGGTCAGCAATAACAAACAATTCAACTACTCCATTACTTTCCCCGATTCTTCCACCACCAGAATAATGTATACCTATTCACCCCTTGAGCTAAAATCGAATCTTTTTGGGGCAGGAATTGGAATATCAAGGGACCTTTTTCAGAAAGGATGGTTCAAAATAACTGGAGAAGTATCCATCGGTGCCATATTTCTCAACTTTCATTACAGAAATTTCCTTACATCAAAGACAGAAGTGGAAGATTACTGGCTATCAATTGAGTACAATACGAAAATGAAGGGAAATGGGCTTGGTTTTTACGGATAC
>JAMOUL010000254.1 GCA_027062035.1 Candidatus Aminicenantota bacterium
CCTGCCATAAACGACCCGACGGTGGTGGAGAAATTTAAAATGGAGCTTCAAAATCAGATATTTTCAGAAGACTTTGATTTTGAAATAACAGAAGCGCAGGGAAGAAAAATTCTGGAAGGGATAATTTTGCTGGTCAAAAGAGGAGAAGCAAGCAAAGAAGGCTTTGTAAAGGTTTTGAAAGCAAATATTCCACCTGCGCAGTGGGAGGGTGACATAGGCGAGGACGTCTCTTCCACCTTCCTTTATAGACTGGAAGAAGTAAGGGCAGCAGTATTTGTAAATAGGGCATGGGAAGGACTGGGGGTTTCCAGCACCGATCCCTATTTCCGGAAAAAGGCCATGGGCCTGCTCTGGGAATTATCGGATAACCTTGCAGTCCTTCCCGCTGGAGCCCTTCCCTTTAGGGGCGAGGGTGTTGGAATAAAGGAACTGGAACAAAGCGGATTTCCTGCAGCCATTACCCGCCTTGACCATTTTCTATACGTTTCTCAGCTTCAATCCCTTTTAATAGCCCTTGTTCTGACCTTTATTCTGATGGTTATTTTAAGAAAGTCCGTTCTTATAGGAGCCATATCCACAACTCCTGTTCTGTTTACCCTCGGAGTGATCTATGGGTATCTCGGGCTTTCAGGAATACCTCTTGATTATGCCACCATGATGATAGCCGGCGTTTCCATAGGAGTGGGGATCGACTATACAATTCACTTTATCCATGGGGTATTCGTGGAATTTAAGGAAGGGGTTCCTATAAGGACGGCCATCGAACATACATATGTTGAGAAAGGCAAAGCCATACTTTCCAATTCCATAGCAGTAATCCTCGGTTTTGGCGTTTTGCTTCTTTCACAGCTCAGACCTCTCCATCATTTTGGTGGAACCATGATGGGCTCCATGTTCCTTGCAGCCCTTGCCTCTTTAACCTTTCTTCCCGCTATGCTTTTAATATTTTTGAAAAAAGGAGGTGAATCATGAGAAAGATAATAAGCTTTTTCCTTATCCTTGCCATTGTGCCCCTATTTGCAGGGGATGGGAATGCGATCCTCAAAAGGATTGAAGAAAGGCTGATAGGGGAGAAAGCACCAAAGGATATGCATTCCTTTATGGTTATGACCATAGTAGATTCCCATGGGAATCGAAAACTCAGGGAGATAGAAGCTTGGGAAAAAAACAATCCTGAAAAGGACGATTGGAGGGTAATGAAGTTCAGGAAACCGGCAGATGTCAGGGGCGTTGGTTTTCTGGTCCTCTCAGAGGATCAGATGTACCTTTATCTTCCCGAATTTCACAGGATAAGGCGTATAGCTTCCCATAATAAGAAGGAACCTTTTATGGGGTCAGATTTTTCATATGAGGATATGGGTACCTCTGGTTTTTCAAAGTATTATGATGCAAAACTGATAAAGGAAACAGAAAAGGAATATGTGCTTGAGTTGAAAAGAAAGCCCGGAGTAAAAAAGCCTTACAGCAAGATCAAACTATGGGTTCCCAGGGAGAGTATGATACCGTCAAAAATGGAACTTTATGACAATTCCGGAGAATTGACAAAGGTGGCAATACAGACTGTAAAAAAGGTTGGAAAATACTGGATTCCTGTTAAGATAAAAATGAGCTCCGTTAAAAAGGGAACCTATACTATCCTGGAAATGAAGGACATAGAGGTGGATAGGGGCTTGAGCCCCAGGATATTCACCAAAAGGTTTTTAAAGAGGAGGTGAGCCATGAGGAAGGCTCTTGGTTTGATTCTGGTAATATTTATGGTGGTTCCGGCCTTTGCGGAAGCAGAACTCTCCGGAAGAATTAAATTGTTCTCATCACTGTTCCTTTCTGAAAATCAACAGGGAGAGTTCTTTTCCCATGAAGCAGGAGAATTTGCCTTTAAAAGGGTAGAATTCAGACTGAAGGTCCAGGGGGATGTTTCTGATAATATAAGCTACGGAGCCAGACTGGATGCGTTTTCCGGGCCAGATGCTTTCTTCAATTCAGGCTATTTTCCTGAGTCCGGACCTTTAGCTTCTCCTGTGAGGGAAGAACCCTTTGAGTTTAATCTCTACGAAGCCTATATAAAGGTAAGTGATTTTCTTATCAAGAATCTTGATTTTACCGTTGGAAAGCAGCGTATAAGCTGGGGTACAGCCGATAAGGTTAATGTGGTTGACAATCTTAACCCCATTGATTTCGCCAATTTCCTTACCTTTGATCCCGATTACTTCAACGAGAGAAGACCCCAGACCGCCTTTAATTTCGAATATTACATCGGTAATGAGACGAAACTTCAGGCAGTATGGCTGATTTCAAGACAGTATTCTCCCCTTCCCTCTGGTTTCACATATCTTAGCGGAAGACAGTTCGGAGCCCGGGTGAGTATTGATCAGGAGAAAGCGCTTTTAAAAAACACCAACTTTGGTTTTCGGGCTTCCACAGTGGTTTTCAATACTGATATAGCTCTGAGCTGGTATCATGGAAACTTCCACTTACCTGTGCTTTATGGGGTAGAAAGCGCTAAAGAATTTCCTGAACTTCACTATTCCTATCCTGAGCTTGATGTGTTAGGGGTGAGTTTTTCTGGAGAACTGGCATCGGTGGGATTCTGGGGAGAGGTTGCCTATTATATTCCAGGAGACATCAATGGAATGTTAAGGCTTGGAATGGGTCCAACCATCGGCTTTGACGTTTTCGAAAGCGGATATTTTAAATACGTTTTCGGCATGGATTACACGATAGGAATAGGAAATGGAATTTACGTTAACGCTCAATTCCTTCACGGATTCTTTGATGAAAGGGATTATTCCCCTGAGGCAGAACAGTTCCTTGGTTTTAAAAAAGGGCAGTTTTTTGGTGAGATAGAGAATTACGTAATTGCCAGAATGGAATACAAAATGCTCGGGGATAGTGTTAAGCTTTCCCTTGGTGGTTTCGTTGAGCTCGGTGAAGGTACCTCGTATGCCCTTATGCCAGGTCTGGAAATAAGGGTTAAGGATGCCCTGACAGTTGAAGCCGGGACCTTTGCTGTGTTCGGAGACAGAAACACCAAGTTTGGTGCATTTAAAGATGATAAAATAGGATTTGTAGCATTAAAACTTGATTTTTAAGAGGTTAAGGTGAAAATAGGAATAGCTCTTGGAGCCGGAAGTGCGAAGGGACTTGCTCACATAGGAGTTCTTCAGGTACTGGAAGAAAACGGAATTAAACCGGATGTGGTGACAGGTACGAGTATGGGTTCTGTTATAGGTGGAGCCTATGCTTCCGGTATAAACCTGTGGGAGCTGGAAAGAATAGCCCTGTCTATAAAGAAGGAAAACATGAAAAAACTGCTTCCCCGACAGCTTTCCCTCAGGGGAATGGTGTCCAATGAGGGGGTAAGGGAGTTCCTGGAGGGTCTTCTCGGTGACAGGAAGATAGAAGAACTACCCCTTCGTTTTGGATGTGTTGCAGCGGACATTTATACTGGAGAGGAAGTTCGACTTGTAAGAGGTCCGATGGTGGATGCCATTCTTGCAAGTTCCGCCATTCCCGGCTTTTTCCCGGTCGTGGAATATGAAGGACGGTTCCTGGCAGATGGCGGGCTGGTAAATCCTATACCAGTTAGCCTCGCAAGGAGTCTTGGAGCGGATTTTGTTATCGGAGTTAATGTTATTGCCAGAGAGAAGAAGGAGATGGATCACAGCCAGGAAGATGAGGATGATGAAAATTTCGTTGATAGGATGAAAAAAGCCCTGAGGCGATTGCTGGAGGGAGAGGAAGTGGCTCCACCCAATATGTTGACAGTTTTTCTTTCCGCTATAGATATAATGGAGGAACAAATTGTGCTGTCAAAGCTCAGACTTCACCCACCGGATGTTTTTATCCATATTGACACCTCGGACTTTTCATCCAAGGAATATTATCGTGCCGGTGAACTCATAGAGGTGGGAAGAAGGGTTACACAAAAGATAGTTAATTATGTAAAATATCTTATTGATACATACAGGAGTTAAGATGGAAGATATAAAGGATGCGAATATTATACTTCGACTGGGTTCCAAGGGAATGGAATTCTTTACCGCAGTTTATGAGGCAGCGGTTCTTTTTGTGGAAACCCTGTTCCAGCTTCCCAATATTTATTTTTATAGAAGACAGATCGCAGAGCAATTTTATTCTCTTACAGTGACCACATTGCCAGTTACAAGCATTATTGCTATATTTATAGGGCTTGGTTCTACAGTTCAGGGGACATACCAGACTTCTGCTCTTACGCCAAGGTATTTCACCGCCAATGTCATCTTCAAATCCACAATTCTTGAGCTTACACCTATAGTGCTAAGTCTTGTTCTGGCAGGAAAAATAGGAGGTTCTCTGGCCGCAGAGGTTGGGAGTATGAAGATATCCGAACAGATAGATGCGCTGGAAAGCCTTTCCCTGGACCCTGTTGGATTTCTTGTCATGCCCAGGGTTCTGGCTGGTACCATAATGCTTCCGGTGATGACGATATTTGCCAATGTTCTGGCTATCTTTTCCTCCTTTTTTATGTCAACCGCTGTTCTTCACTGGATTAGTCCAGGGGAATATGTATCGGGGATGAAAATGGGCTTTAAGGTCTTTGAGTTGTACTTTGGCAACCTTATAAAGCCTGCAATCTTCGGTTTTCTTATAGCATTTTTTGGGAGTTTCTTTGGTCTGAGGGCTAAGGGAGGAGCTAAAGGGGTTGGTATCGCTTCAACAACCGCTGTGGTTGTCTCGGCAGTGTTGATAGTTATACTTGACTACTTTACAGGGGAGTTATTGCTTTGATAGAAATACGGAACTTGAAGAAGAATTTTGAGGGAAAACCAGTTTTAAAGGGTATTAATCTGGATATTCCCGAGGGAAAGACCACCGTTATCCTTGGGCCAAGTGGACAGGGTAAAACAGTCCTTTTGAAAAATATAATAGGGCTTTATAAGCCTGATTATGGGAAGATAGTTGTCGATGGGGTGGACATAACAAAATTGAAGAAAAGCCAGTTGTTTGAGGTGAGGAAAAAGTTTGCGTTTGTGTTTCAGGGAGGCGCCCTTTTTGACTTTTTAACTGTGAAGGAGAATCTTGCCCTTTATCTCAGAATGCACCTGAAGATGAGGGAAAACGAGATTGAAAAAAAGGTAAAGGAAGTTCTCAGGGTGGTGGGGATGACAGGCACAGAGGACCTTTACCCTGAAGAATTAAGCGGAGGAATGAAAAAACGGGTGGCTATCGCCAGAGCAGTGATTTCAGCTCCAAAGTACATTCTCTATGATGAACCCACCACAGGCCTTGATAGAACAAATGCCAGGGCAGTTAATAATTTGATAAATAAACTTAAAAGGGAATATGGTGTCACCTCCATTGTGGTTACCCACGATATCGAATGTATGAAAACCGTCGCTGACCAGGTAGCCCTTTTAAAGGAAGGAAGAATAATTTTTGTCGGTAATGAAGAGGAAGTGGAAGAAAAACACCTGGATTATTTATATGAACTGGAGGCAGAACATGCAGTATAAAAAGATGACAGCTGTTTTTGGTGCGGTGATTTTTACCGCCCTTACAGCCTTTTTTGTGACTATAATATGGCTTGCGGAGAGCAGGATATTTTTCACCCGGGACTACATTATTTACATGAAGTTCAAAGATGTTTCCGGGCTTAAAAGGATGTCCCCTGTCTATATGAGAGGCTACAGGGTTGGATGGGTTAAAGGGGTTCAATTCGAAAGGGACTGGGTAAAGGTCAGGACAGATATTAATAAGAAATACAGGGTGCCGGTGGGGTCGAGGGCGGAGATATTTGCTCTTAATATACTGGGAGAGAAAGCCATAAGGATCGTTCCACCACCTCCTCCTTATAGCAAGTTTTATCAAAACAGAGACATAATGGTCGGGGTGAATAAAGATATTATGGTGCAGGCACAGAAACTTCTGGAAGATTTAAAGAAACCGTTGCAGGAGAATTTTGAGCCTACAATAAAGAAGGTTCGTGCGATAATCAGGAGCATTCATGACCTTCTGGGTACAGTTCAGAATGAGGTTGCGAATTCCGGTGTTCGAGAAAATCTTGATAAACTGGGAAGGGCAGCGGATCAGTATGCTGCCATTGCAGAGGAAAACAGAAAGGGGATAAAGGTTACAGTGGAGCAAATGAATAGCAGTCTTAAAAGTATGCAGGAGGCCCTGGAGGAGCTAAAAAAGACCTCTGAGGAACTCAGAAAAACTCTCAGGACATTGAATAGCGGTAAGGGTTCTGCCGGACGACTGTTGAACGACAGAAAAACGCTGGACCAGCTTGATAAGACCCTGGAAGAGCTTAATAAATTGATTGAGGATATAAAAAAGAACCCCAGGAAGTACTTCAAGTTTTCCATTTTTTAATGCGAATTGTTTTCTTTGCAACAGATGATGTAGCAATCCCCTCGCTGGAAGAATTTTTAAGTCGGGGAGTCGAGATTACTGCTGTTGTAACCAGCCCTGATGCTCCTGCGGGAAGAGGCAGGAAATTGAAGCCCCCTGCTCCCAAGAGATTTGCGGAGGCACATGGCATTGAGGTCCTTCAGCCGGAAAGACTAAGGAAAAATCCTGAGATAAGGGAAAAACTTAAATCCTTTAATGCTGACCTTTTCGTAGTTCTTGCCTATGGGAAAATAATCCCTTCCTCAATATTCAATATCCCCCCTCGAGGTGCTATAAACCTTCACTTTTCCCTTCTTCCAGCCCTTCGCGGAGCTGCCCCTGTAAGATGGGCTATTCTTAAGGGGATAAAGGATACAGGAGCCACTGTTTTCCTGCTGGATAAAGGCCTTGATACAGGTCCAATTCTTGCCACGATGAAGTTTAGAATTGAGGACAGCGAAAATTATGGCGAGGCAATGGGAAGGATTGCAAGGATAACAGCACCTTTTCTCGTGGAGACAGCGGAAAAATGGGTGCAGGGGAAGCTCCAGCCTGTTCCTCAGGAAGGAGAGCCATCCTTTGCCCCAAAGGTAGAAAAGTCCATGGCAGCTCTTTCCTTCGATGAACCAGCTGAGATCCTGTGGAGAAAAATTAGAGCTTTTAATCCTGACCTGAAGCCCTGGTTTCCCTTCAGAGGAGAACGTCTTATCGTACATGAGGCGTTTTACAGGGAGGGTGATGAAGTCCCGGGCAAGGTGCTGGGAAGGGATGGGAGAGCGCTTCTGGTTGGTACTTCCAGAGGAATACTGGAGCTCCATCGGGTTCAGCTTCCCGGAAGAAAGCCGGTGGATGGCGTTTCCTTTGCCAACGGAGCAAGGCTCAGACCGGGGGATTACCTGCTGTGAGGAGAGTTGCTCTTAGAGCTCTCCTTGAAATTGAAAGGGGGGGTAATTCTTCTCAGGTCCTGGACAGATTGTTGAACAGAATTCCTCCGGGGGAACGTCCATTTGTAACCGAGATTGTGATGGGGGTTCTTAGGTGGAGAAATCGTCTGGATTATGCCATAGCTTATTTTTCAAAGAAAAGGCTGGATAGGCTGGAACCTCAGGTTATAAATGCTCTAAGGATGGCCCTTTACGAGGTTCAGAATATGCATACACCGGAATATGCAGTTGTAAAGGAAACCGTTTCCCTGTTGAGAGGAAGCTGGCGAAGGGCCTTTGTAAACGGCATTTTGCGAAATTATTTGAGGGAGGGGGTTCGTTATCCCGGGAGGGACAATCCCCTTATGTATCTCACATATACACTCTCGGTACCGGAGTGGAAGGCCCTTAGATGGCTTGATGAATATGGACTTGAGAAGGCAGAGAAATTGGCCCATTTCTATAATTCACCTCCACCTATTTATTTGAGGGTGAACCGTAGGAAAACCTCACCTGAGAAGCTTATGGGAATTTTACAAAGAGAAGGGATGGTTGTAGAACCGTGCTCCTGTGTGCCATTCTGTCTCAAAGTGATAGAGGGAAATCCCAGAAACTCCAGGGCTTTAAAAACCGGTATGTTTTACATTCAGGACATTGCTTCACAGATAGCGGGATTTATTGCTGCGGAACTTGGGACAAAGGTATGGGATTGTTGTGCTGCTCCAGGAGGGAAGGCATCTCATCTTGCTGAAATAGGTCTTAAGGTTTTTGCGTCGGATATTTCACTGCCAAGATTACGCCTTTCCCATGATAATTTTAAAAGACTGGGAGTCAAAATTTACGGATTTGTAGCAGATGCGAAAAAACCTCCCCTGAAGGAAAGGTTTCCCATGATTCTCGTGGATGCTCCGTGTTCATCCATGGGTATAGCACATAGGGCGCCTGAAGTTAAATGGAGGATAACCCCGGAGAAACTTAAAGAACTATCCCGGCTTCAGAGGGAAATTCTCAACGCTATCCTTCCCTATGGTGAGAAGATATTATATGTGGTTTGTACCCGGGAAAGGGAGGAAACGGTGGATGTAATGGATGGTTTAAAAACGGAGAGAGTTCCCCTGAATTTTGCGCAATGTGAAATACCCTTTTTCAGAAAGGGAGAAATCCTTTTTACAGAACCTGCATTGATGAAATCAGACGGGATGGCTTATTCCCTTGTCCTTTCCTAAGCTTCTTCTAACCCCTTTTCCACTTCAGCTTCCTGGGTTTGAATAACTGATTCCCTGGAAGTTCTGAGAATTATTTCTCCCTTTTCTACTTCTGCAAATATGGTTCTGGTAGATTTCCACTCAGGCGATAGTTTTAGAACGGCTAATTTGTCGAGGAGCATTTCCCTTATGGTGCGGGCCAGCCTTCTTGCTCCGTACTCCCTTGAGTAACCCCGTTCAGCTATTGCCGTTTTTGCTTCATCTGAAAGCACAAGTGTTTTCTCTTCAAGCGCCAGTCTTCTTTTTACTTCCCTTAATTGAAGGTCTATTATCCTTTTAACATCGTTGATATCAAGGGGTCTGAAAAATACGATTTCGTCTATTCTGTTAAGAAATTCAGGGGAGAAGTACTTTTTTATTTCCTGCATTATCTCGGAGCGTTCCGTCCTGGACCATTCGAATCCCACCTTTGATTTAAAATAGAGGTCAGTCCCGATATTGGAAGTCATAATAACAGTGGCGTGATTGAAATGCGCAGTTCTTCCCCTTCCATCGGTGAGTCTGCCAGCATCGAACACCTGAAGGAACACATTTAGAACCATGGGATGTGCCTTTTCTACTTCGTCCAGAAGTATTATGGAGTTGGGCTGAGAGATTATTCTGTCGGTGAGCTGGTTCTGATCGTAGTAGCCCACATATCCAGGAGGTGCTCCCACCAGTTCAGAGTATGCGTGTTTTTCCATGAGCTGTGACATATCTATTCTTACAAGCCTCTTTTCGTTACCAAATAGAACCCTTGCCAGAGCCCTTGCAGTTTCTGTCTTTCCCACACCAGTCGGTCCTACAAACAGGAAAACCCCATCGGGTCTTCTGCTATCTATATCCATTCCGAGTTTAGCTGTTCTTATAACCCTTGCGATTTTCTCTATGGCCTCATCCTGGCCTACAATTTCCATCCTTAGTCTTTTCTCCAGGTCCTTGACCGTTTCCATACTGGATGTTTTAATCTCTTCTTCTGGTAATCCACTCATTTCAGAGACTGTTCTCTGGAGGTCTTCAAGAGTCATATCAGGAAATTCTCTTCCTCCCTCAGCATACTCCACCGCAACCTTTGAGGCTGCCCTATCCATTATGTCTATTGCCATTTCGGGGAGTTTTTTCTCAGGAAGATAGAGATGCGCGAGCTCAACAATGTTGGGCATTAAAGTTGATGGGATTATTACCCCATGGTGGAGTTCTATGGACTCCTTTTTTCGTTCCAGGATTTCTTCCATAAGGGAATCATGTATTTCATCAATTTTGATTATTTGCATTCTTCTTATAAAGGATGGTGCGTTTTCCTTTATATCGTTGAGATGGGTGAAGCTGGTGGTTGCAATTATCTGAATAAAGCCCTTTTCCATCTCAGGAAGAAGTACTCCTGCAATATCAAGTCCGGCACCTTTGGAGAAAGAAGGGGAAAGCAGAAAATGTATGTCATCCATGAAAAGAATTCCATTCTGTTCCCTTACCTTTTTTAAAACGTTCAGCATGCGTTCTTCGAATTGGCCCCTGAATTTTGTTCCTGCAATTGACCTTGCAAAATTTAATTTGAACACCTTTCTTCCTGCAAGATGTTCGGGTACTGTACCTTCGTCTATTCGCCTTACTATTTCCTCTACTATGGCAGTTTTTCCTACCCCATCCTCACCTACAATAAGGACATTGTTTTTGTATTTGCAGTTGAGCGCTTCAAATATTTCCTGTATTTCCCTTTCCCTTCCTATAATTTCCTCATACTCCAGACCGTTCATGATAAAGAGAAAGTTTTCCTCCTTATCATCTTCATTTCCTATCTCATAAAGCCTTCTTTTGAAGTACCTGTTGTGGGGATTGAGCTTTTCCCCTTTTTTGAGGGCTGCTCTGGTTTGACTTTCAGCGTTTATAGCCTGGGAATGCCATGATAGAACCTCATAGGAACGGTCCAGACGTGGATAAAGTTCTACCATGCGTTTCGCCACCCTTTCCAGGTCTTCATGGCTTCCCATTCTCCTGTAAATGCTGGCCAGAAGGAACAAAATAGCGGGAAAATCCCCGTACTTTCCCCGGGCTATTTCCAGAAGACCAGCGGCTTCCTCAAGTTTGCCCCTGAGGAAGTATTCCCATCCCTGTTCCATGATCCGTGTTTCCGATTCGGAAAGAAGTCTGGAGGCTCCTGCGAGAAAGAGATTTTTCAATAGAAAATGACCTATAGTTAGAGTTGACTCATCGTTTTTAGCGATCTTCTGTGTGCCCTCGCAACAATAGATGAGCTCTCCCTTTCGAGAGCCACAGAGGAAATATAAATTTCCGTTTATCTGTTTAAGGAAGGGCTCAACCTTTATATAACCTGAACGGGCTGGTAGAACAAGTATGGGATCAATTGAATTCACGCCATCATTGCCTGTGGTTATTAACGGAGAATCAAGGGAATTTTCAAGGTGGAGGAGATATTCCTCTCTGGCCTTTTTATCTTCGGGATCTCCCAGTAACCTGTCCACTGATTTCAAATACTCCCTGCCAAAAATCTTGCTTGCAAACTGACCCAGATATTTGAGCTGGAAAAGGAGGGATGCTCTTAAAGAAAGATTTAAAGGATCAGGGAAGGCCCTGGAAATAGGCAGAGAAAACCAGCCAGTCTGGTTCATTTCAGCGAGCTGGAGAATCAGGGTGAACTTTATCGAATTTTCTACTATATTCTTACCCTTAAGAAAGGGAAAGTTTTCTGTGAGTTTTCTTCTCATATGAGAATTATACACCTGTGGACGTGTGTGGAAATCCAAAAAAAATTTCAACACAGGTGTTGATTTCTATCCTCAGGATTTATCTATTTATGGAGGAATTTTGCACCCAAATTATGCATTTTAGGGAGATATGTGATTGAAATTTAATGAAGCCTAAGCTTAGGATTGGCGTAACAATAGAGGCAAAGATGTCCACATGGAAGAGAATAACTTCCAATATCTATAGATTTGCTACAACCGCACAATTTTCTTTGTCCGGTGTCCTTGCCAGGAGATATTTTCCAACCGAAGGGATGAAGGGCTGAAAGCAGATCAGCATCTATGCATGCTCCTTTTTTTATTCCGGGGACGATAAATTCTTCCGGCTGGGAACATGCTTCTATTGATAACCCATGGGAATTCGCAATTTCTAAAAGGTATTTCGCCTCCTTCCTTTTTTCTGATGGGGATGGGTCGTAGTATTCTATGCCTGCAAGGGTCGTTCTTTTGACAGACTTTGGATACCATTGTACGAAGCTAAAAATTACCCTTTTTATCCCGAGCGAGGAAAGGATGGGAGCCAATTTTTCAAAGAAGTAAAGATTCGTTTTTATGGTGTTTCCTTCTTTCCAGTGAACCACGGGGTCAAACCTTAATCCTATTCTTTCCGGGCCCGCAATTTCGCTCAGGGGTTCCAGTTGTTTAATGGCTTCTCCTGGGGATGGAACACCTGTTTCCCATTTGCTTCCCCCCAGTCCTGTAATGGTAAAAAGAAAATAAAGCTGAGAGTAGTTTTTTAGAATATCCCTTGCACCATAGGCATTTTTTATAAGTGGAAGAAAGTTTTTAGACCACAGAACCATGGTATGAACTCTTTCCGGATTCAGTTTTACCTTATAAGCCCTTCCATAGGGTCCCTTCACGGTAACCTCACCCCTTTTTATCCCATCCACAAGCCATTTTAGATAGAAGGCAGGAATATCAGTCCGTCTGGAAGCACTTATGATAGCGGGCATAACCATAACAGAATTTTATCATCGTAGGGCTAAGGAGGACTTTTCTGAATTGAACCAGTTAGGAGGTATGGATGGGCGACATATTCGTATTGGAGCTTACGTAGAACGACATGTTACCTGTCTTGACTGGCAGACTGATTGAATTTAGAATTTCCCAATGAGGAAATGGATTTTTATTTTTCTGCTATTGTTTTTGATTTTCCTTTTTATGGGATGTGGGGGAAAGATTACCGGGGAATGGGGGGTAAAAGATCTTTTATGGGGATACGAAGGTCCAGAAACTCCAGGGGTCAGGATACCAATAAAAGGGTTTTCTGGCTTTATTGTAGCCTTTGAAACCTGCAAACTTAAGGTTAATGGCGATGACCTGATTTTGCCTCCCCTTCATGGTCTTCCAGTGTTTCCCGGTGATGTGGTGGATTTCCCTTCGGGGAAATGCAAATTTAAAGCATTCAGAAATATTATTTTTCAGGGTCAGGGTGGAGAGGAGGACAGGAGCTATGCAATCCTTCCAGAAGGGGTGTTCCTTTTTGGAGTTAAATATGATAAAACCTACAGATTTTTTCCGCTTGTATATGGCGGAAAATTCGCGCTGCCCAGGGGAGAGTTTGCCTTTCTGAAAATTTATACCAAGGATGAGTGGAAGGAACTCGAACGAAAATTTTCAAGGATCTCATACATAGAGGTAGAAAATACATCTTATCAGGTGCTTCACCTTTTCCCGGGAGAGGAAAGGACTTTCCAGATCAATAAGAAGGAAAGATTAATCTTTTCAACTATAGTTCTTTCTATGCTACCCCCTGCAGGGGAATATTTCCCTGCCCCGGGGGTTAGATTTGTTGTGAAGGCCATTGGAAAGGAGAGGGAGGAAATTTTATGGGAGTTTCAACAGAGGTCAGGGGTGAGGGAGCACGAACTCGAAATCCCTTCCTGGGCAGAAAAGGTCAGGATTTTTACAGAGGGTAGAGATCTTGGAAATCTTTCTTTTATAACCAATCCGTATTTTTATACGCCCTCAAGAAATGCTCCAATAGTGGTCTTGGTTTCCATGGACACAGTGAGAGCCAGAAGCCTTGGTATTTATGGGGGAACAGCTGCCCCTTTTCTAACAGATTTTGCCAGGGAGGCACGGATTTACAATAGGGCTTATACTCCTCATCCATGGACTTACGATGGTCATATGGCAGTGTTTTTCTCCCGTTATTCCTGGGAACCCCAGAAAGTTTCTTTTGTGGAAGCTCTTCAGAAAAAGGGGTATTTCACCGCAGGTTTTACAGGTGGAGGTCTGGTTTCTCCCCATCTCGGCTTTGCCCGGGGATTTCTTATTTATCATTTCAGGCCCCTGGATATTTTCGATGTTAACTCCTCCAGACGGCTTTATCAGAGTGCGAGTAAATTTCTTTTGAAGAATCATGATAAACCTATATTCCTTTTTCTTCACACATATCAAGCCCATTCTCCCTATATGGCGGAGGGAGAAACCTTTGATGTTGTAACCAGGATCGGCGGTCTTCGAGGAATCTTCTCTCCCCTGGACAAACAGGAAAGATTGAAGGCAAGGGGACTTTATGAAAGGGAAATAAACAAAATAGATAACGATTTCCTGAGACCCTTTGTGGCTTTTCTGAAAAATGAAAAATTGATGTCCCGGTCCCATATAATAATTTTTGCAGACCATGGGGAACAGTTTTTCGAACATGGCAACTGGGAACACGGGTATTCTCTTTAT
>JAMOUL010000255.1 GCA_027062035.1 Candidatus Aminicenantota bacterium
GCATGTTCCCCTTATTGTAAAATCCAGAAAAATTAAACCCGGGAGGGATGAGTCGCTGTTTTCTCTTGTAAATATGTGGGAGATTATTTCCACAATTACCGGAATAAAAAAGGAGAAACCCTGGAAAACCAGAAAGGGGATGGTAATCCTTTCCACCCCGATTTCAAATGGTCAATTCCATTTTCCCAGAATAGCCGGGATAATAAAGGGAAATATGAAGCTTATACGAAACATCACCATAGACAGGAAATTCTTTAAAAACCTGCCAAGAAAGCCCAGAATAGAACTCTATGATCTTTCCAGTGACAGTTTTGAACAGCATAATATTTACGGTACGGTGAGGGAAGGCATTTCATTACAGCGAATGTTGAAACCTTTTGTGGATTTCTACGTTCACGGAAAGGGTTATAAACCTGATCGCGGAGATATTGAGAAGCTGAGGTCACTCGGTTATGTCGAATAAACTATCAGCAAGGGGATTGATTAAGTATTATGGTTCGTTACAGGTTCTTTATGGAATAGACCTTGATTTTGTGGCCGGGGAAATTGTGGGATTGCTGGGTAAAAACGGCGCGGGAAAAACCACCACATTTCATTGTCTTGTTGGTCTTTTAACTCCTGAGAGAGGAGAAATCTTTCTTAACTCTGAAAATATAACTTATATGCCCACCCATGAGAGGGCGAAATCAGGCATTATTTATCTTCCGCAGGAAAATTCTGTATTCAAGAATGCTACAGTTTATGAAAATCTTTTGATTGTAGCCCAGGAAAATTTTAACGATAGAATAGAGGATAGGGTGAAAGAAGCCCTGAAAATAATGGATATTCTTTATATAAAGAACTCCAGAGCGGACAGGATCTCTGGGGGGGAGAAAAGGAGGGTTGAAATTGCAAGGGCAATGTTGCTTTCACCGAAATTTCTCCTGCTTGACGAACCCTTCAGTGGGGTTGATCCAATAACCGTAACAGAGCTTCAAAATATAATTCTAAACCTGAAAGGGAAAGGAATAGGTATAGTGATAACTGATCATAATGTGGATGAAGTATTTTCGATAGCGGATAGAGCATATATAATAGATGAAGGTAGAGTGATTGCAGAGGGACCGCCTGATGAGCTTAGAAAGAACCCTGAAGCGAGAAAAAAATTCCTGGGATGAACCCTCCTATTTAGGATTGGGGGTCGGGGAAATAAAAAGAAGGGCTGAATTAGCATATGAAGGACTTCGCTCCTGTGAATTATGTCCCTGGAGATGCCGGGTCAATAGAATGGAAGGAGGGAAGAGGGGAGTTTGCAGGAGCTATTCGAGGGTTAAGGTTGCCAGTTATAATTTGCACTACGGAGAAGAGCCACCTATAAGCGGAAGAAGAGGCTCAGGTACCATTTTCTTCTCCAATTGTACACTTCGCTGTGTCTTCTGCCAGAACTACCCCATAAGCCAGCTTGGTACAGGAAAGGAATATTCAGATGAAGAGCTTGCGGAAATGATGCTATATCTTCAGGAAGAAGGGGCTCATAATATTAACTTTGTAACGCCAACCCATTTTGTGGCAAACATATTGAACGCTCTCTATATCGCAGTAAATAAGGGTTTCAGGCTTCCCCTGGTGTACAATACATCAGGATATGAACTTGAGGAGACCCTTAAACTCCTTGATGGGATAATAGACATCTATCTACCAGACATAAAATATTCTGACGACAAAATGGCTAAAAAATATTCCAGGGCAAAGGACTATGTGAAGCACAATAGAGCAGCTCTAAAGGAAATGTATCGCCAGGTGGGAAACCTGATTCTCAATGAGGAAGGAGTTGCTGTTAGGGGGTTAATCATAAGGCATCTGGTATTACCCAACGATATTTCCGGTACCAGGGAGTCTTTAAGATTTATCGCAGAAGAACTATCTCCTGAGGTTACCATAAGTTTGATGAGTCAGTACTTCCCGGCTTATAGGGCCAGTTCCTATCGGGAGCTGTGGAGAAGAATTACCCCCCGGGAATATCTTGCAGCGGTTGAAGCAATGGAGCTTTACGGCTTAAAAAACGGTTGGACTCAGGATTTTTTGTGGTAAAATAGGAAAGGGGAAAATATCCAACGGGTATTGACACAACAGGGGAATTATGGTAAATTATGAATTTGATTGCTAGCGTAGCTCAGCAGGCAGAGCGGCTGATTTGTAATCAGCTGGTCGGGGGTTCGAGTCCCTCCGCTAGCTTTTTTGGACGGGCAGGTTCCAGAGTGGCCAAATGGGACGGGCTGTAAACCCGTTGCCGCAAGGCTTCGGTGGTTCGAATCCATCCCTGCCCACCATCAGGAGCGGGAGTAGCTCAATTGGAAGAGCATCAGCCTTCCAAGCTGAGGGTTGCGGGTTCGAGTCCCGTCTCCCGCTCCATGATTATTTATTTTGTTATTTGATTTTTTTTGAGCCCACGTAGCTCAGTCGGCAGAGCACGTCCTTGGTAAGGACGGGGTCGCCAGTTCAAATCTGGCCGTGGGCTTATATAAAGAAACCAAAGGAGGTTTAAATATGGCAAAACCGAAATTTGAAAGGAGCAAGCCCCACTTGAATGTGGGAACGATAGGACATGTGGACCACGGAAAGACCACATTGACTGCGGCGATAACGAAGGTATTGCACAAGAAATTTCCCGACAGGGTTGAGTATAAGGATTTCTGGGACATAGACAAGGCGCCGGAAGAGAAGCAGAGGGGGATAACGATACAGATAGCGCACGTTGAGTATGAGACGGAGAACCGCCACTATGCACATATTGACTGTCCTGGTCATGCTGACTATGTAAAGAACATGATAACCGGAGCTGCGCAGATGGATGGAGCGATACTTGTTGTATCTGCTGCCGATGGACCGATGCCACAGACGAAGGAGCACGTACTTCTGGCTCGTCAGGTTGAGGTTCCATATATAGTTGTATTTTTGAACAAGACCGACATGGTTGATGACCCTGAGATACTGGACCTTGTGGAGCTTGAGGTTAGGGAACTTCTGAGCAAGTATGGATTTCCCGGGGATGATGTACCTGTAATAAGGGGCTCTGCGCTTAAGAGTTTAGAGTCTGATGGTAATCCTGATGATCCTGTAAACAAGCCTATCCTTGAGTTACTGGATGCTATGGACAATTACATACCGCTTCCGGAGAGGGATGTTGACAAGCCGTTTTTGATGTCCATAGAGGACGTTTTCAGCATATCTGGAAGGGGAACGGTTGTTACTGGAAGGGTAGAGAGGGGACGACTGACTCCTGGAGAGGAAGTAGAGATAATAGGATTTGGAGAGGTAAAGAAGACGGTAGCGACTTCGATAGAGATGTTCAGGAAGATACTGGACGAGGCTCTTCCCGGGGACAATGTTGGAGTATTGCTTCGTGGAATAGATAAGGAAGAGGTAGAGAGGGGAATGGTACTTGCGAAGCCTGGAACAGTTACTCCTCACAAGAAGTTCAAGGCTGAAGTATACATTCTGACGAAGGAAGAGGGAGGAAGGCATACACCTTTCTTCAATGGATACAGGCCCCAGTTTTACTTCCGCACGACGGATGTTACCGGCTCTGTTACGCTTCCTCCGGGGGTGGAGATGGTAATGCCGGGAGACAACGTTAACCTTGAGGTGGAGCTTATCACTCCGATAGCTATGGAGAAGGGACTGAGGTTTGCTATCAGGGAAGGCGGAAGGACTGTTGGAGCAGGAACAGTTACAGAAATATTGGAGTAAGCCATGGCGATAAAAATAAGAATCAAATTAAAGGGATATGATCACAGACAGGTTGATAGGTCTGCAGCGGAGATAATCCTGAGGGCAAAAAACTCAGGGGCTAAAGTTGCTGGCCCAATTCCTCTTCCTACAAAACGGGAGAGGTTTACGGTTCTCCGTTCACCCCACGTGGACAAGAGGTCCATGGAACATTTTGAACGGAGAATTCACAAGAGACTTATAGAGATAAAGGAATTTAACGATTCCACCATTGAGGAACTTCAGAAACTTGAATTGCCCTCAGGAGTGGATGTAGAGATAAAGACCCTGGAGGAATAAAATGCTGGTAGAGGGACTTATAGGGAAAAAGGTTGGGATGACCCAGATCTTCGATGAAGAGGGAAACATCATCCCTGTGACAGTATTGAAGGTTGGACCGTGTGCGGTGGTTCAGGTGAGAACAGAAGAAAGGGATGGGTACAGGGCAGTTCAGCTTACTCTGATTGAGGATAAGCCTCCAAAGCATCCCAATAAACCAACGCAGGGACATTTCAAAAAGGCCGGGATTCCCCCACAGCGCATATTGAAGGAGTTTCATCTCCTGGAAGAAGGGGAAATCAAAGAAGGGGACCAGTTCACAGTTGAGATTTTTGAGGGCATAGATAAGGTGGATGTGGTTGGGACCAGTAAAGGTAAGGGCTTTCAGGGAGTTATGAAAAGGCATGGATACTCGGGAGGGCCTGCATCCCACGGGTCCAAGTTCCATCGCGCCCCTGGTTCTGTAGGCTCCACTACGTTTCCTGCAAGAGTTCTCAAGGGCAAAGGGATGCCAGGACATATGGGCAATGAGAGAAAAACAGTTATTGGCCTGAAGGTTGTTAAGATTATTCCGGATAAGGGCCTCATGCTGGTTAAGGGCGCAGTTCCTGGTCCCAACGGAGGATATGTTCTTGTCAAGAAGTCCAAAAGGAGCGCAAAATGAGTGAGAAGAAGATAAAGGTTTATAACATACAGGGGGAAGTTGTTAAGGAGATAGACCCCCCAGAACACGTGTTTTCCTACCCGGTTAAGAAACACCTCCTATGGGAGGCTGTCAGAAGTTATCTCGACAGTCAGAGAAAGGGCACAGCTTCCACAAAAACGAGAGGTGAAGTAAGGGGTGGAGGACGCAAACCCTGGAGACAGAAGGGGCTTGGAAGGGCCAGAGTGGGAAGTATAAGGTCTCCTTTATGGAAGGGAGGTGGAGTTACCTTCGGTCCGAAACCCAGAGATTGGAGCTGGAAGCTTCCCAAAAAGGCCAGAAAGAATGCGTTAAAGTCAGCGATAGTATCTAAATTTAAGGATGATGAACTGATAATAATAGATAAGTTTGAGATGGAAGAGCCCAAGACAAAGATTGCCTATGAAGTTCTTCAAAAGCTCGGAATAGATAACGCTCTGTTCGTGGAAGTTGGGGAAAATAAGAATTTATTCCTCTCTCTGAGAAATATTCCAAAGATAGAACCTATAAGACCGGAACAGATCAATGCATACTTCGTGCTGAAACACAAATATCTCGTATTTACCGAAAGGGCGTTTGAGGAAAAAATGGAGGCGTTAAAATGAAACTTGATGCAAGGAAAATTCTGATAAGGCCGGTGATAACAGAAAAGGCTACAAGGATAAAGGAAGAGGAAAGGACTGTGGCATTTGAGGTTCATCCAAAGGCAAACAAGCTCCAGATAAAACAGGCCGTGGAAGAGATTTTCAAGGTTAAAGTTGAATCGGTGAGGATTGTAAAGATGCGGGGAAAAACCCGCAGGCTCAGGTTTAAGGCTGGAAGAACCAAACACTGGAAGAAGGCCTATGTAAAGCTTAGAGAAGGCGAAAGAATGATTGAATTCATAGAGGCGGTGTGAGATGGGTATAAAAACTTATAAGCCAACAACACCAGGAAGAAGATTTATGACGGGTTACACCTTTGAGGAGATAACCCGGGATAAACCTTACAAACCTTTGACCGTTGCATTAAGAAAGACAGGTGGAAGGAACAATAGGGGCTGGATATCGGTAAGGTTCCGCGGTGGAGGGCATAAACGTCGTTACAGGATTATCGATTTCAGGAGGGATAAGATCGACATCGAAGGTGTGGTTGAATCCATCGAATACGATCCCAACAGGTCAGCTCGTATATGCCTGATCAAATATCCGGACGGAGAGAGAAGGTATATCCTCTGGCCGGTAGGGTTGAAGGTAGGAGATAAAATAATCTCGTCCAATTCCAGGGTTGATATTCTTCCGGGCAACGCCATGCCGCTCAGGTACATTCCTGATGGAACCGTGATCCATAACATAGAAATGAGGCCGGGTAAAGGCGGGCAGATTGCCCGTTCGGCAGGAACATGGGCACAGCTCCTTGCCAAGGAAGGAAACTATGCTCAGATAAGAATGCCATCCGGTGAGATCAGGCTCATTCACCTTAACTGCAGGGCTACTGTGGGACAGGTCGGAAACATAGAGCACGAGAATGTGGTTATAGGAAAGGCCGGAAGGATGCGCTGGCTCGGTCGTAGACCCCATGTAAGGGGAACATGTATGAATCCGGTGGACCATCCTCACGGAGGCGGTGAAGGAAAGAGCCATCCAGGACGTCATCCCGTAACCCCATGGGGACAGCCTACCAAGGGTTATAAGACCAGACGAAATAAGAGAACTCAGAAATTTATTCTTAAGAGAAGGAGATAAAAATGGGAAGGTCAAAGAAAAAGGGACCATTTGTAGATGACCATTTATTAAAGAAGGTACTGGAACAGTACAGGGATCCTTCCAAGAGAAGGGTAATAAAAACCTGGTCGAGGAGATCCACCATTATACCGGAAATGGTGGGGCTCACCATCGCTGTGCACAACGGAAGGAAATTTATACCTATTTACATAACAGAACAGATGGTAGGGCACAAACTTGGAGAATTCTCTCCCACCAGGACGTTCAGGTCACATCCACAGGGGAAAGGTAAAAAATAGGAGGGAATGAAATGGGAATAGCAGTAGCAAAAGGAAGATACCTTCCCATGTCAGCGAGGAAGATGCGTTTGGTTGTCAATCTTATAAGGGGAATGTATGTTGGAGAGGCTCTTTCAGTGTTGAAATTTGTTTCCAAGCAAAAGGCAGCCAGACTCACAGAAAAGGTACTTAATTCTGCAATAGCCAATGCAAAGGAAAAATTTCCCAATGTTGATGTTGACAACCTTTATATAAAAACAATTTTTGTGGACGAAGGTCCAATGTTTAAAAGGTTAAGGCCAGGCTTCAGGGGAGTTCCAAGAAGAATAAGGAAAAAAACTTCCCATCTAACCATAGTTCTTGACGAAAGGAGGTAGCAGTGGGACACAAGACCCATCCATATGGTTTCAGAATAGGATTTAATAAGGGCTGGAAGTCAAACTGGTATGGTAAGGGAAAACAGTTTGTTAAAGATTTCAATAACGTCCTTGATATTAAGGAGTACATCAAGAAAAACTACTATCATGCCGGAATTTCCCACATAGATGTTAATATAGTCGGTAATCTGCTGAAGATCAGCGTATTTTCGGCAAGGCCGGGTATTGTGGTGGGAAGAGGAAGGTCCGAGCTCGATAAGATCAAGAGATACGCAATGAGCAAGACAGATAGAGAAGTTCTTGTAGAGGTTATAGAAGTTCGTCGTCCTGAGCTTGATGCACAGCTTGTAGCAGAAAACATAGCATTCCAGCTTGAAAAAAGAGTTGCCTTCAGAAGAGCAATGAAGAGGGCGGTAAACAATGCCATCAACCTTGGTGCCAGGGGTATTAAGGTTATGGTTGCTGGCAGGCTTGGGGGAGCTGAAATAGCAAGAACCGAGTGGTATCTTGTGGGTCGACTGCCACTCCAGACACTGAGAGCAAATATAGACTATGGTTTTGCAGAGGCCTTTACAACCTATGGAAAGATCGGGGTTAAGGTCTGGATTTATCTGGAAGACAAGGATAAGGAACGGTTTTCCATTCAGAAATATATGGAATAGGGGGACACCATGTTAATGCCAAGAAAGGTCAAATACAGAAAGCAGCAAAGGGGCAGGATGAAGGGTAAGGCCCAGAGAGGAAACAAGGTTGCCTTTGGCGACTTCGGTCTTCAGGCCCTTGGGAGAGGCTGGATAACTGCAAGGCAGATAGAGGCGGGAAGGATTGCCATAACAAGGGCTGTCAAAAAGGGTGGAAAAATATGGATAAGGGTTTTCCCATGGAAACCCATCACCAAAAAACCCCTTGAGACCAGGATGGGTAAGGGAAAGGGAAACCCGGAATTCTGGGTGGACATTGTTAAGCCCGGAAGGATTATTTATGAGATAGGGGGAGTTCCGGAGGAGCTCGCCAGAAGGGCTCTGGAGCTTGCTTCAAGAAAGTTACCCTTTAAGACCAGAGTGGTTACAAGGATTCAGTGAGGTGAAAAAATGAAGGCCAGAGACCTTAGACAGCTCAGCACTGAAGAGCTCCAGGTAAAATATGAGGAGCTCAGGGATCAGTTGTTCAAGCTCAAAATTCAAAAGACCATAGGTCAGCTTGATAATCCTGCCAAAATCAAACTTGTTAAAAGGGATATAGCAAGGATACTCACCATTTTAAGGGAGAGGGAGGAAGATAATGAGTAGAAGACAAAGAAAGATCGGAATAGTGACTTCCGATAAAATGGATAAGTCCATTGTGGTTATGGTGGAAAGGCTGGTAAAGCACCCCCTCTACAAGAAGTATATTAAAAGAAGGTCAAAGTTTATGGCTCACGATGAGAGGAATGAGGCAAGGGAAGGAGATGTTGTACTGATAGAAGAGACAAGACCCCTCAGTAAAAGGAAACGCTGGAGATTGGTTAAGATAATAGAGAGAGTTAAGAAGATAGAAGGAGGGGAAGAATGATACAGATGCAGACAATACTCAAGGTTGCGGATAATTCTGGCGCAAAAAAGATAATGTGTATCAGGCCTGTGGGCGGTGGAGCCGGAAAATATGCCACGGTTGGAGATGTTATAACCGCTTCGGTGAAGGAGGCAGAACCCAATTCCAATTTAAAGAAGGGAACTGTGGTTAAGGCTGTTATAGTGAGGACAAGAAAGGAAGTTAGAAGAAAGGATGGGTCCTATGTGCGTTTTGACGATAATGCTGCAGTTATCATAGATAAGTTCGGTGATCCTGTAGGCACAAGGGTTTTTGGTCCGGTAGCGAGGGAGCTCAGAGAGAGACGTTTTATGAAGATAATATCCCTTGCTCCAGAAGTGGTATGAGGTGAGAAATGGGAAGCAAGCTTAAAAAAGGAGACTTCGTTATTGTGATTTCGGGGAAGGATAAAGGAAAGATGGGAAAGATTCTCAGGGTTATCCCCGAAAAGAACAGGGTTATTGTGGAAAAGGTAAATCTTCATTACAGCCACGAGAGAGCCAATCCCCAGAAGGGTATTCAGGGCGGAAGGCTGGAAAAGGAGTTGCCAGTTCATATTTCCAATGTTATGTACTATTGCACCAATTGCGAGAAGGGAGTCAGGGTAAAAATTCGAGTTCTGGCCGATGGAAGAAAAGCACGGATTTGTGGAAGCTGTGGCAAAGAACTGGATTAGGAGGTAAGAGATGGCAAACATACCAAGAATGAAAGAAAAGTACCAGAAGGAAATAGTTCCCGAGCTGATGAAAAAATTTAAATATAAGAACATAATGCAGGTTCCCAGGCTGGAAAAAATAGTTATCAATATAGGAGTGGGTGAGGCTACCCAGAATATGAAGGAGCTGGAGACAGCTATGAAGGAGCTCAGCATAATTACAGGCCAATGGCCGGCAATAAAGAGGGCGAAGAAATCCATTTCCAGTTTCCGTGTCAGGAAGGGACAGCCCATTGCCTGTATGGTAACCCTCAGGGGAGCCCGCATGTATGAGTTTCTCGACAGGTTCATCAGTCTTGCCCTTCCCAGGGTAAGGGACTTCAGGGGACTGAGTCCCAGAAGTTTTGATGGAAAGGGCAATTACACTGTGGGTGTTAAGGATCAGCTGATTTTCCCCGAGATAGATTACACAAAGGTGGAAAAGAACAGGGGAATGAACATTACCTTTGTTACAACAGCGAAGACAGATGAAGAGGGATACGAGCTGTTGAAACTCTTTGGAATGCCCTTCAGGAGGTAAAGATGGCGACCAAAGCAAAAATTGCAAAACTTTACAAAAAACCTAAATACAAGGTCAGACACAGGAATCGTTGTTTAAGATGCGGTAGACCGAGAGGTTATATCAGGAAGTTCGGGCTCTGCAGGTTATGCTTCAGGGAGCTGGCTCTTAAGGGCGAAATCCCTGGAGTTAAGAAAGCATCATGGTAGGAGGTTAAAATGAGTCAGACCGATCCCATTGCTGATATGCTTACAATGATCAGGAACGCTCTGGAAAGGGGTAAAGAGGGAGTTCAGGTTCCGGCATCCAACCTGAAGGTGGAGATAGTTAAGATAATGCGAGAAGAAGGGTATATAGAAGATTATGAAGTTGAAGAAGACAATAAGCAGGGCATTATAAAGATTCGCCTTAAATATAAGGATGAGAAGAGAAAAGAGCCGGTTATACGTGGGCTTGAAAAGATAAGCAAGCCCGGAAGAAGGGTTTATTGTGATAAGGACAATATCCCAAAGGTTCTTGACGGAATGGGAGTTGCCATTATTTCCACCTCCAGAGGAATCCTCACCGACAGGAAGGCTGAGGAACTCGGAGTTGGAGGTGAGGTAATCTGTTATATCTGGTAGGAGGAGAGATGAGCAGGATAGGTAAAAAACCGGTGGAAATCCCCCAGGGGGTAAAGGTTACTATAGACGAGAAAAACCGCAAGATAATTTTTGAAAATCAAAAGGGTAAACTGGAAACACCCATTCCTCCTGGAATAAATGCCAGGGTTGAGGACGGAAAGTTGATCTTTACCAGGCAAAACGATCAGAAGCAGACCAGAGCTTATCACGGACTGGCAAGGGCTCTTGCAAATAATGCTGTTGTAGGGCTTACCACGGGTTTCGAGAAGAGGCTGGAAGTGGTAGGTGTGGGATACAGGGTGGATCTAAAGGGAAAGGAACTCCATCTTGCCCTCGGCTATTCCCATCCAGTAATTTACAAAGTACCTGATGATGTAGAAGTGGCTGTTGAGAAACCAAACAAGATAATAATAAGAGGAATTGATAAGCAGAGGGTAGGCGCTGTGGCTGCTAAAATTAGAAGTTTCAGAGAGCCGGATCCATATAAAGGAAAGGGCGTGAGGTATGAAGGAGAAGTATTGATACTAAAACCAGGTAAATCAGGGGTGAGGTGATGATTAAAGACAAAGTAAAAGTAAAAAAGACCAGAAGAATAAGGGTCAGGAAGAGAATAAGGAAAAAAATATTTGGAACTGCTGAAAGGCCCAGGCTTACCGTGTATAAGAGCAATCGTTATCTCTACGTGCAGGCCATTGATGACGAAGCAGGAAGAACCCTTGCTTATGCAACAACTCTGGAAAAGGATTTCGAAGAGTTTGGCAGGAATCGTAAAAACCTTAAGGCTGCGGAGAAGCTTGGAGAAGTTATCGCTCAGAGACTTAAGGAGAAGGGGATAGAAACGGTAATTTTTGACAGGAATGGCTATCCCTATCACGGAAAAGTCAAGGCATTGGCTGATGCCGCAAGAAAAGCAGGATTGAAATTTTAGGAGGAGAAATGAGGGAATCAAGAAACCAAACGCCAGATGATATTCAGACCTTCGAGGAAATACTCTCTATAAGAAGAGTTACAAAGGTTGTTACAGGAGGAAAGAACCTCAGGTTCTCCGTTTTTGCAGCAGTAGGTGACAAGAACGGAAGAATTGGGATAGGTAAGGGTAAGGCAAGAGAAGTACCTCTGGCCATCTCCAAGGCTATCGAAAGAGCCAAGAAAAATATGATCAAGATTCCCCTTATAGGAACCACAATTCCCCATGCGGTAGAAGCCAAGTTTGGAGCGGCAAAGGTCTTAATAAAACCAGCAGCAGAAGGAACCGGTGTTATAGCTGGAAGTTCTGTTAGAAAGATACTGGAGCTTGCTGGAGTAAGGGATGTTCTGGCCAAGATACTGGGTTCCAGAAATCCCATTTCCAATGCCTATGCAACCATGGAAGCTTTGAAGATGCTTCTTGACCCGTATGAATATTCCAAGGAAAGAGGAAAGGAGGTAGACGAAGTATGGCCAAAGTCAAGAAAAAGATCAAAATAACACTGGTAAAAAGTCCCATTGGGTATTCCAGATATCAAAGGGAAGTTTTAAAGGGACTTGGACTGAGGAAACTTAATAGTTCGGTCATAAGGGAAGATACCCCTGCCATAAGGGGAATGATTAACAAGGTGCCCCATTTAGTGAAAGTGGAGGAGGTAAAATGAGAGTTCATAATCTTTCCCCTAACAGAAGAGCTGTTAGAGATAGAAAAAGAGTGGGTAGAGGCCCTGGCTCGGGCCACGGTAAAACTGCAGGCAGAGGACATAAAGGACAGAAGTCCCGTAGCGGATATTCCCGCAAGTGGGGGTTCGAGGGTGGACAGATGCCACTTTACAGAAGAATTCCCAAGAGAGGCTTCAACAACGCCATGTTTGCCAGAGAGTACCAGGCAGTTAATCTGGAGAAGATAAAGAAGCTCAGACACAAGGTCATTACCCCTGAAGTGCTGAAGGAGAAGGGAATAATAAAGAAGTTGAATGTCCCTGTTAAGATACTTGCAAAAGGGGAACTTACAAGGGCCTATGAGATACATGCCCATAAATTTAGTAAACAGGCCAGGGAAAAAATAGAGGCAGCTGGGGGAAAAGCCATAGTGATAGGAGGTTGAAGTGTCTAATCCCATAAGGAACATATTCTCCATCCCGGAACTTAAGAAAAGGGTATTATTTACCCTGGGGATGCTTGCCGTTTTCAGAATAGGAGGTCATATCCCCACCCCGGGAATTAACGGAAAAGCACTGGCCGCTTTCTTTAAGCAGGTTCAGGGAAGCTTTCTCGGCCTGGTTGACCTTTTCTCCGGGGGAAACCTTTCCCAGATGACCATCTTTGCACTGGGTGTTATGCCGTATATATCAGCAGCTATTATTATGGAGCTGCTGGTGGTGGTCTCCCCATACATAGAAAGACTTTCCAAAGAAGGAGAGTATGGCCGTAAGAAAATAACCGAATATACGAGATACGGTACAGTGCTTATCTGTGTTATCCAGTCCCTCGGGATAGCGACCATGCTGGAATCCATGAGCGCAGGAGGAATGAAGGTCGTTATGTTTCCTGGCTGGGGCTTTAGACTTCTTACGGTGCTTACCCTTACAACGGGAAGCGTGTTCCTTATGTGGCTTGGTGAGCAGATAACAGAAAAGGGAATAGGAAACGGAATATCCCTTTTGATCTTTGCCGGGATTATTAAAAGATTTCCTTCTCAGTTTAAGCGTGTCTATCAGCAGGTTATAGACGGTGAAGTAAGTGTCATAAGTCTTATCCTTTTTGTGGCCCTGCTTATTGCCATAATAGGAGTTGTTGTTTTCGTTGAGAGAGCTTATAGAAGGATTCCCATACAGTATGCAAAGAGGGTTGTGGGAAGAAGGGTTTATGGTGGGCAATCCACCCATTTGCCAATTAAGGTAAATACCGGTGGGGTTATCCCCATAATCTTTGCTTCATCAATTGTTACCATACCAACGGCCTTCCAGGGGCTCGCCAATAAGTATAAATGGTTTGCGGAGGTGGCCAGACAGCTTAGCTGGGGAATGCCGCTTTACAATCTTCTATATTTTGTGGGTATTATATTCTTTACCTATTTTTATGTTTCCATAATTTTCAATCCCCAGGATGTGGCCGATAATATAAGAAAGTATGGAGGATTTATACCGGGAATAAGACCGGGCAAGCCAACGGCTGACTATATAGACAAAGTGCTTTCCAGACTTACCTTTGTGGGAGCCCTTTATCTTGCCCTCGTGGCAATAATTCCGGAATTTATGATTTTCGGATTTAAGGTGGGAGCTCTTCCATGGATTGGTCCCTCCCTTGAAAAGATAATGCCTGACTGGGTGGTTTCAGGACTGGGAATTCAGTTCTTCTTCGGAGGTACTTCCCTGCTCATCGTTGTTGGTGTGGCCATGGACACTCTCCAGCAGATTGAGGCCCAGCTTGTCATGAGGAATTACGATGGCTTCATAAAGGGTGTAAGGGTGAGGGGTAGAAGATGATTTATATTCTTCTCGGTCTTCCTGGAGCTGGAAAGGGAACCCAGGGGGAATTGCTTTCCAGAAAACTTGGGATTCCAAAGATTTCCACTGGCGATATCCTCAGGGAGGCTGTGAAGAAAGGAACCCCTTTAGGCCTTAAGGCAAAGGAGGCTATGGACAGGGGAGAACTTGTTAGCGATGATATTGTTATTGGCATTGTGAAAGAAAAACTTCAGTCAGACGATTGCTCAAGGGGTTGTATTCTGGATGGTTTTCCCAGGAATATTCCCCAGGCTGAAGAGCTGGACAGGATAGATGGCAATGTTTTTGCGATTTATATAAATGTTCCTGAGGAGGAGGTTATTAAGAGATTATGCGCCAGGAGGGTATGTCCTTCATGTGGTGCCCTTTATAACCTCATTACAAATCCTCCCAGGGACGATGAAAAATGCGATAGATGTGGTACACCTCTGATACAAAGGGATGATGACAAGGAAGAAGTTATAAGGGAAAGGATAAGGGTGTACAGGGAAAAGACGGAGCCGATTATTAATTACTACAGGGAAAGGGGAAAACTGGTTGAGGTGGATGGTCACGGCTCCATTAATGAGGTGTTTTCAAGGCTGGAGGCAGCACTTTGATCATAATTAAGAGCGAGGATGAGATAGAGAAGATGAGAGAGGCAGGAAGGATAACAGCACTGATTTTGCAGGAAGTTGCCAGGATGGTTAAGCCTGGTGTACCTACTTCCAGGCTTAACGAGTATGCGGAACGCAGGACCAGAGAACTTGGTGCAATTCCTGCCTTTAAGAACTATCCTCATCCTTCAGGGCTTATACGCTATCCTGCATCTATCTGTGTTTCGATAAATGAAGAGGTAGTACATGGGATACCCTCCAGAAACAAGGTTATACGGGAAGGGGATCTTGTGAGTCTGGACTTTGGGGTGATAAAGGATGGCTATTATGGAGATTCGGCTCTTACTGTGGGAGTGGAACCCCTGGATGACCGAAGGAGAGAGTTGTTGAATGTAACGAAAGAGGCGCTTTACAGGGGTATAGAAGCTGCGAAACCGGGAGCCAGACTTTCGGATATTTCCAATGCTGTTCAAACCTACGTAGAATCCCATGGCTTTGGTATCGTAAGAGATTTTACCGGACACGGCATAGGGTCTTCTCTACATGAGGAGCCCCAGATTCCCAATTTCGGCCCCAAGGGAAGAGGTCCTGTGCTCAGGGAGAGGATGACCTTTGCGATAGAACCCATGGTTGCCATGGGGGACTGGAGGGTTATGGTAAAATCTGATGGCTGGACGGCTGTAACTGTGGATGGCCTTCCCTCAGCACATTTTGAGCATACGATTGTGGTTAGAGAGGGGGAGGCAGAAATACTTACGAAGGTGGAATGATGGGAAGATCCGACGATTTTATTCAATTGAAGGGAACGATAACAGAAGCGCTTCCCAATGCTACCTTCAGGGTGAAACTGGAAACAGGGCATCTTATTCTTGCCCATGTTTCAGGAAGGATGAGAAAGAATTTTATAAGGCTTCTTCCAGGAGATAAAGTCCTGGTTGAAATATCTAAATATGACCCAAAAAAGGGTAGAATAATATATAGATTTAGCAGGTGAGGTGAGAAAAATGAAGGTAAGATCTTCAGTAAAAAAAATATGCAAGGATTGCAAGATAATAAGAAGAAAGGGTGTAGTTATGGTAATATGTAAAAATCCTAAACACAAACAGAGACAGGGATAGGAGGTAGAAATGCCAAGAATTGCAGGTGTTAATATACCTGATAACAAGAGAATTTTTGTTTCGCTCACTTATATTTATGGAATAGGTCGGTCCAAGTCCCTGAGCATTTTGAAAAGGGCTGAAGTCGATCCTATGAAGAAAGCCAATGAGCTCACACCGGAGGAACTTTCAAGGATAAGGAAGATAATCGAAAACGAAGAAAAGGTGGAAGGTGAACTCCGTAAGGAAATTTCCATGAACATAAAGAGACTTATAGAAATTGGTTCTTACAGAGGATTAAGACATAAAGCGGGTCTTCCTGTCAGGGGGCAGCGTACCCATTCCAATGCAAGAACAAGGAAGGGTCCCAGAGGAAACATGTTAAAGAGAAGGAAGAAATAGGAGGATAAACCATGGCAAAGAGGAGAAGAGTAAGAAAGAAGAGAAAAGAGAAAAAAGTTGTTCCCCATGGCATTGCTCACATTCAGTCCACCTTTAACAATACAATAATTACCATTACTGATCCTGATGGTAATGTTATATGCTGGGCGAGTGGTGGAAAGATAGGCATTAAAGGAACCAGAAAGGGAACACCCTATGCCGCACAGCTTGCGGCAAAGCAGGCAGCCCAGGAAGCCATGCAGATGGGGATGAGAAGTATTGATATAAGGGTCAAGGGGCCTGGTCCTGGAAGGGAGGCCGCTATAAGGACCCTTCACCAGATGGGACTTCAGATCAAATCCATAAAGGATGTTACTCCGATACCCCATAACGGTTGCAGGCCAAGAAGGCCAAGAAGAGTGTAGGAGGTAAGAGATGGCAAGATATACTGGACCAGTTTGCAGACTTTGCAGAGCTGAAAGAACGAAGCTGTTTTTAAAGGGAGCAAAATGTTTAACCGATAAATGTCCGATGGAGAAAAGGCATTATCCTCCCGGGATGCACGGTGGAAAGAGACAGAGGAAAATGAGTCCTTACGCCATGCAGCTCAGGGAAAAACAGAAGGTTAAAAGGTTTTATGGAGTTCTTGAAGCCCAGTTCAGGAAGTACTTTGAAGAGGCAGAAAGAATGAAGGGAAAGACAGGTGACAATCTTCTTATCCTTCTTGAGAGAAGACTGGATAATGTTATTTACAGGCTCGGGTTCGCATATTCCCGCAGGCATGCACGTCAGCTGGTAAACCATGGGCATTTTCAGGTGAACGGAAGAAACGTGGATATCCCTTCCTATCTTGTCAGGGAGGGTGATGTTATTAGCTTTAAGGAAAGGTCCAAAAACAATGAAAACATAAAGGCAATGATAGAGGACCTTAAAACAAAGGCCCAGACTCCCAGCTGGCTTGAGACCGATTGGGAGAACCTGCAGGGCAGGGTTATTGCACTTCCTACCAGGGAAGATGTAAGCCTGCCTGTAGAGGAGCACCTGATAGTGGAGCTTTACTCCAAGTAAGGAGGTGATTATGATATTCGCTCTGGAGTTTCACAGACCGAGATTCGTTGAGATAGAGGAGATGACCGATACATATGGTCGCTTCTCAGCTCAACCATTTGAAAAGGGTTTTGCCACCACCATGGGTAATTCCCTGAGAAGAGTACTTCTTTCTTCTATAGAAGGGGCCGCTATAACCGCTGTAAAGATCGAGGGTGCTCCCCACGAATTTGCCTCTTTGCCGGGGGTAAAGGAGGATGTCCTTGATATAATTCTAAACCTCAGGTCGATTCCCATCGTTCTTAAGGTTCCCTATGAGAAGGTGATGAGAATTAAGGCAAAGGGCCCTGGAGAGGTATATTCAAAGGATATAGAGCATGATGGGGATATTGAGATTAAGGATCCTAACATTCTCATAGCCACTCTGGATAACAATGGCGAGCTGGAAATGGAAATGAGGGTGAAAAATGGTAGAGGATACGTCCCAGCAGCTGACAACTATGATCCTGATCTTCCAGTGGGTTATATTCCCGTAGATTCTGCCCATTCTCCGGTGAAGAAGGTTAACTTCACCGTGGAATCAGCAAGGGTTGGGAGAAAAACCGATTATGAAAAGCTGATTCTTGAAATATGGACAAATGGAGCGGTTACCCCTGATCAGGCGTTGATAAGATCAGCCCAGATCATGCAGGAACATCTTTCCATCTTCTTCGGAGTCGCA
>JAMOUL010000256.1 GCA_027062035.1 Candidatus Aminicenantota bacterium
CCAAGAAAAGGAGGTTGGGATTGACGAGGTCTTCCCTTATAACATGGCAATATCCTTCGATGGAGCTGCTTGCAAGTGGAATCCAGGTTTTACCGAAATCTGTGGTTTTGTAAACATAGGGCTTCATATCCCCTGTCCTGTGTCCATCAAAGGTTACATAGGCAACTCCTGCATTAAAGTGGCTGGCTTCAATTGATGATACCCATGTATTTTTGGGAACGCCGGGCACGTTTTTTATAACGTTTTCCCAGGTTTTTCCGCCATCCCCTGTGACCTGGAGGTTTCCATCGTCGGTACCCACCCATATAAGGTTTTTATCAAGGGGGGATTCTGAAATAGCAACTATGGTGCAGTGGTTTTCCGCACCGGTTACATCAGGGGTAAGTCCACCGGATTTTTCCTGCTGAAGCTTGGCAGGATCGTTGGTTGTAAGGTCCGGGGAAATCTTCTCCCAGGTATCCCCTCTGTTTGTGGACTTAAACAGGAATTGGGCTCCTATGTAAATGGTATCAGGATCGTGATGACTGAGGGCCACTGCAGCGTTCCAGTTGAACCTGTATTCTGGCTCATCCCTGCTTGCAGGCATGGGCTTTATGTCTTTGGTTTCCCTGGTTCTGCGATTGTATCTTTCAAGGTTTCCTTCCTGCCATGAGTAGTAAATTATGTCAGGGTCCTTGGGATGCGGGAAAACATAAAAACCGTCTCCACCCCCGACATTTTTCCAGTCCTTATTCTGAATCCCAGGTCCTGTAAAGCTGCTGGATGGTCCGTACCATGCTCCGTTATCCTGAAGCCCTCCGTAAACGTTATAGGGTGTTGCCATATCGTACCACACGTGATAGAACTGGGAAACCGGCAGATTGGAGAGGAATCTAAAGTTTCTCCCTTTGTTTGTGGAAACGTAAACTCCTCCATCGGTTCCAATTAGAAGATTGTCGGGATCCTTAGGATTTATCCATATCGGATGTATATCAGGATGGGTACTCATTCCCTCAAATACGAAGTTAAAGGTCCTGCCGCCGTCCTTGCTGGATGCGAGCAGAAGACCTGCAACATAGACCCTTCTATGGTCCTTCGGGTCAACCTGAAGGTTGGCGAAATAGAAAGGCCTCATTTTCACTGCAATACTATCGTTCATCTTTCTCCATGTCTCCCCCATATTGTCTGAACGGTAAAGTCCACTCTTTTTCCCCTTTGCTTCTACCTTTGCATAGAGGGTGGCTGGCCTTGAAGGCGCTATGGCGATGGCTATTCTTCCAAGAGGACCTTCAGGCAACCCATTAGTAAGCCTTTTCCAGGTTTTGCCTCCGTCAATGGTCCTGTAGAGGCCACTTCCATGTCCTCCGGATTTAAAAAACCATGGAAGCCTTCTGAACTCCCACATGGAGGCGTAAAGCACATCGGGTTCCTGAGGATCTATCTCGAGGTCTCCGCAGCCTGTCCTTTCGTTCACGTAGAGGATTTTCTTCCAGGTTTTTCCCCCGTCCTCGCTCTTATAAACTCCCCTTTCCCTATGGTCGTTCCAGAGATGGCCAAGCACACATACGTAAATGATCTTCGAATTTTTCGGGTGTAAAACGATCTTTGCTATCCTCTCTGAATCCCTGAATCCCATAAACTTCCAGGTTCTGCCACCATCCTCTGTCCTGTAAAGGCCGGTTCCCACGGAAACGCTATTTCTAACGTTGGTTTCTCCTGTTCCAACCCAGACGGTATCAGGGTGCTTCTGGTCTATTGTAATGCTACCTATGGACATTGTGTGTTTATCGAATACTGGCCTGAAGGTGATACCTCCGTTGGTGGACTTCCACACACCTCCG
>JAMOUL010000257.1 GCA_027062035.1 Candidatus Aminicenantota bacterium
TTACAACACGAGGTCTTACCCACGTATTGTTTCCCAGTGCTTTTCGCAGAAAAGTTTCCAGCATTTTTTCCGCGGCATCAAAATCTGCAATAACCCCATCTCTAAGTGGCATAACTGCTACCATCTTTTCCGGTGTCTTTCCCAGCATTCTTTTTGCTTCGTTACCCGTAGCAAGTACCCTTCCACTATTCTTTGTCATTGCCACAATGGAGGGTTCTCTAAGAACTATTCCTTCTCCCTTTTTATAAATCAATGTATTGGCAGTACCAAGGTCAATTCCAAGACTGGCTCCCTTAAACAGGTCCAAAAAGTTCATTTTCCTAATCTCCATAAATTATCACTTCCTTCTCTTTTATTGTTCTGTTTCCGGCAGAATCCACAGCTTCTACCTTCACCTTCTTTATTCCGGTGGAATTATATTCAAGGGTAGAATAAAAGCTTCCATCGCTTTCTATCCTTATAGGATTTCCATTTATAAATAGATTCACTCCAACCTCTGTTTTCCCACTAATTATCACAACCCTCCCTTTGGGTGTAATGGTAACCTCAAGGGCAGGGGGAGTTTTATCTATTCTGCTGAGCTGTGCCTTCAAATTTTCAATCTCAACTCTTTTGAAATTTGTGCAATGGAAGAAGGGAGAGTTCCAGCAGGCCCTTACATAATAAACTCCTCTTGGAAGAGAAAATCTCCTGGGAAAAGAAACAAGCTGTGAAATTTCAGGTCTGGAGAAAAATGGGTCCTTTGAAATCTCTATTATTGAAGGCAGTGGAGATTTTATTTCTATAGAAGATTCAAGGGCTGAAATTTCCAGGGAAGAATGGGAAAGTTCCACTCTATTGCCCCGGTAGTAGGCTTCCCCATCCTTTAACGTAACCCCTTTTAGTTCCCCCTTACCCTTAAGAATGAGAATACCATTAATCGAGATGAATCCTTTCCCTGAAAAGGTAACCTTCCCTTCTGGAATATTTACAGAGCCGTCACCGCTAAACTCGAGGTATCCCTTTCTCAGTTCGGAATTTCCCTCACCGAACAGCGCTTCGGAATCAGGGCCTATCTGATAATACGCCCCGGTAAGGGCTACCTCCACTCTTCCATCCTGAGTTTTAACCAGCATGTTATTATCCACTCTCTTAACCTCAGCATCTCCATAGGAAGAAACCAAAACAGGTGTGTCAACTGCTATACGCTCTGTCTTACTTTCCTTCCTTATCAATAAAAAGAATCCCAAAGAAAACAATAAAATTGCCAGAAGAATGTAAATGAATACTCTTTTCATGAGAATAATTTACCAGAAAAATGCGCCTGTGTTAAGATTTATGCATGAAAAAAGGAGAAAAAGTTCTTTTATACAGCGGAAAGGAATTTATAACTGAATATGAACCCGGAAGGGAAGTTCACACCCACCTTGGAAAAATAGTGTTTCCAGAAAAACTTGAATATGGCGAAACATTACTCTCTTCCACAGGACGGGAATTCGTTGTTCTCAGACCTTCTATTTCGGATCTCATGAAGGACGTTAGCAGGAAAACAACCATAATCTATCCCAAGGACGCTGGAATAATGATTCTGGAAGCAGGGGTCCGTTCTGGTTCTGTTGTGGGAGAAGCAGGAACTGGCTCCGGGTCACTAACACTGGTTTTGTCCCTGACTGTAGGAAAGGAAGGGAAGGTATATTCCTTTGAAAAAAGAAGGGAATTTGTTGAATTAGCCTTAAAAAACCTTCAGATTTCTCCCTGGAAAAATTACGAGATAATGGAACGGGATGTATATAAAGAGGGGTTCGGAGACTTTGAGTTTGATTCACTTTTTATCGACGTG
>JAMOUL010000258.1 GCA_027062035.1 Candidatus Aminicenantota bacterium
ACAGGTTTTTTTGTTATGGATAAAATTATCCTTGTGGCTTCAAAGCCATCCTGTGGTCCTCTTCCGCAATTGCTTCCAATAACGTCTGCAGGCCCTGTATCCAGCTTTTTGCCTGCCTCTACCACCTTTTCTCCAAAGATGGTTTTCAGCTGGTTGGGGAAGGTCATGGATGCGAATATCGGGACATCAGGAGCCAGATCCTTTGCTACATCTAACCCTATTTTCAGCTCGTCATAGCAGTTATAAGTTTCAAAGAGCAGGAGGTTTACCCCTCCTTCCAGAAGTGCTTCTATCTGTTCCCTGAATATTTCCTTTATTTCCTCTTCGGGAAGCTTCTTTCGGACATCGTGGGGTCTGGTGATGGGACCTATTGAGCCAGCCACAAATGCTTTATCTCTGACCACTTCCCTTGCAATCCTGGCACCGAAATAATTTATATCCCCTGTCTTCTGTCCCAGCCCGAAGAACTCTTCCAGTACAAATCTGTTTGCACCAAAGGTGTTGGTTTCAATTATTTCTGCCCCTGCCGCGAGATATTCCCTGTGGATTTCCTTCACTATTTCCGGCATGGTTATGTTAAGTTCGTCGTAGCAGAATCCCCTGGGAACTCCCTTTTGATACAGATATGTTCCCATTGCACCATCTATTATTACAACAGATTTATCCTGAATTCTTTCCTTAATGTCCATCATCCCTCCAGAAGCTTTCTGGCCTTCTTAAGGGCATCCACAGCATCCTTACCGTATGCATCCGCACCAAACTCCTTTGCAAGCCTGGGGCTCACCGTAGCTCCTCCAACAATTACAGGAAGTTCTGGATTCCTTTTCTTTATTTCCCTTATGGCGCGTTCCATTTCATCGAGGGTGGTTGTCATGAGGCAGGAGAGACCAACCATGTCAGGTCTGTTTTTTTCTATTTCTTCCAGAATCCTTTCCACCGGGACGTTTTTGCCCAGGTCAATCACCTCAAATCCGAAATTTGAGAAAACAGCCTTGACTATGTTTTTTCCAATATCATGGAGGTCCCCCTTAACCGTTGCAAGGATTATTTTCCAGCTTTTCCGCCCTTCTCCCTTCAGGCTTTTTTCTATAAGTGAAGATGCATTTTTCATGGCTTCAGCAGATGCTATTAGCTGGGGAAGGAAGTAGATTTTCCTTTCGTACAGGTCTCCCACTTCCTTCATGGCAGGGATGAGGATATTATTAAGCACATCAAGGGGTTCCATTCTGGTTAAAAGGGCTTCTGTTAATCTGTGGGCCTCATTTTTGCTTCCCTCCAGAATGGCGTTTTTCAATGCCTCCTCATCGTTTTTCGCCTCTCTTCTTCTGGAAATTTTCAATTCGGCCTTTTTGCTGAAGATCTCCATGTATCTTTTACTTCTTCCACAGATAAATTCAGAAGCGTACAGGATTGAAGCCAGCTCTTCGTCTTCCACTCTCAGGATTGCCGCATCCGCACCCATGCATATTGCCATGGCAAGAAATGCCCGATTTAACCATTTTCGTTTTGGCATACCATAGGAAACGTTTGAAAGCCCCAGGATTACCGGGACTTCAAAGAGCCTTTTGACTTCCCTTATCGCTTCCAGAGTATTTTTAGCACCCTCTGTCCCTGTGGATACCGAAAGAACCACGGGGTCAAATATCACGTCAGAACTATTTATCCCATAGGATTCAGCGGTTTTTAAAAAGTTTTCCAGTATTTTGAGTTTGTCCCTGACGGTTTCAGCAACTCCCGTGTCGTCTATTGCAATGGCAACCACCCCTGCGGAGTATCTGCTGATCAGAGGGAGGAGTTCCTCCATCCTTTCCCTTTCCGCCGAACAGGAATTTACAACAGGTCTTCCGGGGGTGGCTTTAAGGGCTTTCTCTACAGAATCCGGATTTTTGACGTCAATAAATACAGGAATATTTACCCTTGTGGATATGGTAAGGAGTGTTTCTGCGAAAAAGGCAGGTTCCTTTTCCCCCTGGAGTCCAAGGTTGACATCTATAGCGTCAGCACCATTTGCCTGCTGCTCCACTGCTGTTCTGGCTATTTCCTCGATATCCCTGGCCTCAATAAAGGGCTTTATTTTTTTACTACCATAGGGATTTATTCTCTCCCCTATTCTCACAAATGGGAAACCACTGCCTGCGGGCACTATTTTTGTTCGGGAGGCAGCGAAGAACATGGTTTTTGTTTGCCTTTTTACCGGGGGTTTTCCCTTAAACCTTCCTGCCAGAACTCTGATGTGTTCGGGGGTGGTTCCACAGCATCCCCCGAGGATGGAAGCTCCTTTTTCATAGAACTTCTCTGCGAAACTTAAAAATTCCTCCGGGCCCATGGGAAATACTATGGTATCGCCCTGTCTATGGGGTAACCCGGCATTGGGATAGATTGCAAAGGGTTTGCCCCTGGTGGAAAGGCTTTCAGCAATGTCCAGAAATTCCTCCACTTCCCTTCCGCAATTGGCCGAAAGTATATCCGCTCCCGTCCTTTCCAGTATTGAAAATGCGGTTTCTGGATCAGAGCCGGTAACAGTTCGTCCCTCCTCTGTAAAGGTCATGGACACCAGCACCGGCAATTTTGTTGCTTCCTTTGCCGCGAGAACTGCTATTTTTGCCTCTTCGACGTCTATTTGAGTTTCTATCTGTATGAGGTCCACACCTTCTTCTGCCATCAGTGTTGAGATATTAAAATAGGTTTCGTAGATCTCATCCCATGAAAGCTCTCCCAGGGGGTGCATTAATTTACCGAGCGCTCCAATTGAGCCTGAAACAAAGGCCTTTTCTCCTGCAGCTTTCCTTGCCAGACCCACTCCCCTTTTTATAATTTCCTTGAAAAGGGCGGGGGAGATTCCTGCCTCCTTCAATTTTATGGGGTTCGCAGAAAAGGTATTGGTTTCTATAATATCAGCTCCAGCCTCAACATAATCTCTGTGAATTGAATAAATGAGCTCAGGAGCTTCGAGGTTCAGGATTTCTCCCGGCGGAAATTTCCTTCCCTTCCTTTTTAATATTTCGGTCCCCATAGCCCCATCCAGTATTAAAACCCTTCTTTCAAGCTCCTGTAAGAGTTTCATGGAAAAATGATACCATCAAGGTCAAAGAAAAGGAGAAGGATGGTTCAACTTATTGATTCAAGAAATTGAATTGCTCCTTTTTGAAAAAATATAACACTGCGTTAATTCAGCGTTTTCAAAGAGTCTTTTTTGGAACGAAATTTGCTATGTTAATATTAGAAAAATTTTAGGAGGTGCCTATGCGAAAGGCAATTGCCTTATTCGCGTTTCTGGCCCTTATTGCCATCCCTCTTTTGGGTCAGGCAAGGACCGGAAACATTTATGGTAAGGTAGTGGACGCTGCAAGCGGGCAGCCCCTTCCCGGAGTGGCAGTAACACTCTCCGGTCAGGGAATTGCTCCCATGACAGCAATCACCACTGCCGAAGGTAACTTCAGGTTCCTGAGACTTCCGCCTGGAGTTTACAACATTAAAGCAGAACTCCAGGGCTTCAAGACCCTTGAAAGGAAGGGAATCAGGGTCCTGATCGGTTCAAACGTAACGCTCACCCTCAAACTTGAAGAGGGTACAATCAAGGAAGAGGTCACAGTAACCGCAGCAGCACCTGTGGTTGACACCAAGAAAGCCACTGTGGCCACCAACGTTACCAAGGAAGCTCTCCAGGAGCTCCCAACTGCAAGGGACCCCTGGGTCATCCTTGACCTGACACCCGGTGTTATGGTGGACAGGGTAAACGTCGGTGGTAGTGAGTCCGGACAGCAGTCCAACTTCTTTGCCAGAGGAGACTCCGGTGACAACGCACAGTGGAACATCGACGGTGTCACCATTACAGATGCCGCTGCTATCGGTGCATCCCCCACCTATTATGACTATGACTCCTTCGAAGAAATGAACATCTCCACTGCTGCTAACGACGTAACCGCTCCTACCGGCGGAGTTATCATTAACTTCGTTACCAGGAGAGGTGGAAACAAGATTTCCGGTGGCGGCAGGTTCTATTACACAGGAGAGAAATTCGAGGGCAACATTCCTGATGATGTTAAGGCAAACCTGATCAACCCCAACTACAAGGGAAACAGGCTTAAACACATCTATGACTATGGTTTCAACATTGGTGGACCCATAATCAAAGATAAGCTCTGGTTCTGGGGTTCCTATGGTGTTCAGGATATAGCCAATACCGACATTACCGGTGAGCTTCCTGATAACACCATGCTGAAGGGCATAAACGCAAAGATAAATGCCCAGTTCGGCCACCACAGGATTGAGTTCTTCTATTCCTGGAATGACAAGGAGAAGGAAGGCAGGGGCGCCAGTGCATACAGGCCTCATGAAACCACCTGGCATCAGACAGGACCTTCTCCAATTTACAAACTCCAGGATGACTTCACCGTGGGTCAGAACTTCTTCGGATCCTTGAAACTCGGTCATGTTGCCGGTGGATTCCAGCTGGAACCCTACGGTGGAAGGGATACCTATGTAATTCTTGACTATGCCGGTGTTCTGGGTATTCCCGGTGCCTGGCACAACACCTTTTACTGGTATGAGACCACAAGGCCTCAGTACCAGGCAACCTTCGTGGGTAACTACTTCCTCGAAGGATTCATGGGAGCAACCCATGAAATTAAGTTCGGTGCCGAGTACAGGTATACCCCTGTAACCTCCATGTCCAACTTTGGAAATGGTATGGTTCTCTTTATCTATAACCCGGCATGGATCGGTGTTCCCGGTTATGGTGAGGTCTGGTTCGTAAGGCAGAACAAGGGTAACCTTTACACAGCAAGGGCCTCTGCCTACATCCAGGACAGCATAGCTGCTGGAAAACTCACCCTTAACCTGGGTGTCCGTTATGACCGCCAGTGGGCAGCAAACGTTGCAGATACCACACCTGCCAACCCATACACTAAAGCAGCCTATGATGCGGGTTATACGCCTATTAACTGGCTGCCCGAAGGCTCCCAGGAAGACTACAGGCTTCCATTTACCTGGAACTTCTTCTCTCCAAGGATTTCAGCCCTTTATGATCTTTCCGGCGACGGAAAGACAGTGCTGAAGGCAAGCTTCGCCCTTTATGGCTCCCAGCTTGGCGTAGGCATGAACTACAGGCTGAGTCCAATACAGTGGAGAGAGCTTGACTTCTTCTGGTATGATGCCAATCACGACAATGCATACCAGCCCAATGAAGTCTTCTGGAGCTGGGGTCCAATATGGTGGGATCACGAACCTGGCGAACCTAACAAGGTTGTCAACAAGGTTGGTGATGACTACAGGGATCCCAAGACCCTTGAGTTTACCTTTGGAGTTCAGCACGAACTCATAACAGACCTCGCGGTCAGCCTGAACCTGTACTACAGGAAGATGTATGACTACAACTGGGGCTACCGTGAAGGTATAACCCACGACGATTGGTACATTGCCGGACATATACCATCAGAATATGGTGGTTATGCATACTGGGCATGCTCCAAGCCCAAACCATCCGGAGCTGTCTACCAGTATCATCCAGATTACTGGCAGGATTACAAGGGTCTCGAAGTTATTGTAAACAAGAGACTCTCCAACAAATGGATGCTCAATGCATCCTTCACCCTGCAGGATTGGAGACAGCACTTTGACTCCGCTGCAGCCTACATCGATCCTACCAACCACGAACCCGATGATCTTCTTAATAACAGACCAATGGCATATGAGTCCAGAGGTTCCGGACTTGGTAATGTTTATCCCAATGCCACATGGATGTTCAAACTCGGCGGTCTCTATCAGCTGCCCTATGGCTTCAACGTGAGTGCTACCTTCATCGCAAGACAGGGATACATTGCACCTGTCCATTATAGAGCACACAGACCCAGCAACGGTTGGGGAAGCAGTGTTGGCGTTTACATCAAACCCTTCGGAGACGAAAGGCTGCCCAACTTCTACATTCTCAATGCAAGGCTTGAGAAGGTCTTTGACCTCCAGAAGTATGGAAAGGTCTATCTCTCCGTTGACGGCTTCAACCTGACCAACAATGCTGTGGCACTGGCAAAGGAATTTAACGCTGCTCGTTCTACCTTTGGAAAGATCACACAGGTTACCAACCCGAGAGTCTTCAGATTCGGAGTCCGTTACGAATTCTAATAGTCTGACATAGACAGGGCCCCGTTCCCGCCTCTGGCGGGAGCGGGGCTTTTTTTTATTGCTGAAAAAAAGGGTTGGTTCCTCTTTGAGAAAAACGTTTTAGATAATAAAATTTTTTAAATTTTCTTCGTAATACAGGAGGAACCTTATGAGGGGCTTTTATAAGGCGATTGCATTAATAGTTATTACCCTTTTCATCTCTGGTGGGGAAAAGAAGGAAAAAAAATATAGGGTTGTGGTTGAAGGGGAAGCCCTTAAAGCCAGGTATGCGGAATCAACCAAGACGGTAACGGTTTTGACCTCTGAGGATCTTAAAGGTCTTCCCTTTGATTCACTTTCTCAACTCCTTTCTTCCCTCTCCTTTTTAACTGTTCTGCGAAGGGGCCCTGAGAGCTTTGATGTGGGAATAAGGGGTAGTTCTCCTAAAAGGGTATTGATCCTTATCAATGGACTCAGGCTCAATGACCCTCAGACAGAGCACTTCAACATGGAAATTCCCCTTTCCTTACGAGATATAGAAAGGATAGAAATAATAAAGGGGGGAACCTCCACCTTCTATGGAAGCGGTGCCTTTGCAGGGGCAATAAACATTGTTGTTAAGGGAAAAAGAAGGGGCCACATAAATCTGACAGGGGGAGAAAAGGGGTTTTTCTCAGCTGATTTTATGGGAGGGATGGGAGCATTTTCCCTCAGTTTCTCTTCCAGAAGGAGCGATGGATATTATCCGGGACGGGAGTTTGACATCAAAACGATAAATATGGGGTTTTCAGAGGGAGGAATATCTGTTTTTGGGGGGCTAAGCTGGAAAAAGCTGGGAGAAAAGGGTTTTTATGCTCCTTTTCCCTCATATGAGGAAGTGGGAAGTTTTCTCCTGACAGGAAAATACAACCATGGAGGGCTGGAATTCTCCTTCCTCTCCAGGGGACTTAATGACCATTTTATTCTGGATAGAACCCGTCCTGAATGGTACGAGAACTTTCATAATAATTACCTGAACACTGTAAGGACAAGTTA
>JAMOUL010000259.1 GCA_027062035.1 Candidatus Aminicenantota bacterium
TTCTATTTCTTCATAGGAAAGGGAAAAAAGCACAATGGGCACAATCTTTATTGCGGGATTCATGTGCTGAAGAAAGGGAACCTGAACTTCCACAGAGTGTTCCCTGAGATGAGCCAGCTCATCTTCCTGAAGCACAGAGGAAGAATTTAGGATGGCAGCTGCCAGGGTTTCATCTATTTTAACGCTACCAAGCGGGGTTTCCCAGTACCCTTCAGTCATAATGGACCCCCTGGTTCCGAGTCCTGTATGGTTGGGACCCATAATTATTGCCACATCTGGAGTTATTACAGAAGAATAAACAGCAGCAGCCACTTTGCCTGAATAAATATATCCTGCATGAGGTACCATTACTCCCTTTGCATCATAGAGTTTTTTGGGAGTTATATCCATAGCCTGTTCCAGCCATCCCATAAGAGATTCCCTGTCAGCCGGATAAAAAATACCGGCCACAGCAGGTTTCCTCCTCATTTTTCCCACCTCCTTTTTATATATTTATTAAAACCGGAATAGAAGTATTTTTTAAATGGATTTCGTCTTTCCCCCAATCCAACCGGGAAGAGAAATCCGCTAATTCCTATTACAGGAACCCATTTTCCTTCATCCAGCCTGTAAGCAGCCCCTGCCATGGGATATATTTTTAATAATCCGTGATAGGCAGAGACCTCCATCGAAAGGAATGCGCCTATGGATTGTTTACTCACCATGGCGTCAGAAAAGGATTCTGAGAAAATGGAAGTGTATAATCCGTCAAAGAATATATGGGGATTTGCAATTCCCTTACGAATATTCAGGAGTCGGAGACTTGCCTCTCCGTAGAGTAAAAGGCCCTTTGTGCTGGTAATGGTACCCCAGGAGCGTGTATTGAAATTTATTCCATCGGGATTTTCCGGGTCAAATCCATAATATGCGTTCAATAAAATTCCAGACCTTCTGGAAAGTGGAAATAGCGTTCCGATTTCCAGAAAGTAGCCCCTCCGGTTTAAAGAACTTCCGAGTTCTTTATCCTCTATATGAAGTTCCGGGCGAAGATACAGGTGAAATCCGTTGGTCCTGTCGGCAAAAAAGACGTCGGTGCTTAGTGAAACGGAGGTTCTTCTGGCATCCTTCAGCCTATCACCAAAGTCAATATTGAAGTACAGACTTCTCAGGAATTTTCTTCCTGACTTAAAAGCAGGTGTTGATAGACCCAGTATAAGATCCGTTTCCCTTCCGGTCTCAAGGGTCAGGCTGAATATAAATGGGCTCAGGGAAAAGGAGTAAAGATTGAAGCTTGCCACCGGGTTATTTTCCTCGTCAACGCCCGCGCTCAGAAGGTAAAAATTCTCATCCCTGGCATCGTGTCCAAAAACATTCAGATTGAGGTTTTTGTTCTCGTCCTCTGACAGGAAATAAAGATCAGGGATGAGAAGGGAAAGGAAATTATATGGAAGAGATGCCCTTCTAAATTCCGGGATCTCCACATCCTTCGATGCTGTTTCTGTTTCCCATTTTTGAAGAACCTTTTCAGTTGAGGCTTTGAATATTACCTTCTTTCCGGAAGAAAGCCCGATGCAAAAAACTTCCCCCCTTAGCAGATTGGGATCTTTGCAGAACTGAGTTTCTGCGATGTTGTAAAAATTGGACCCATCCCAAAGATAGGGTTTCCACTGGCCTTCCGGATTTGCAGAAAAGATCAACCCCTCACTGCTCCATCTCAGATTGGTTTCCGTAAAGGGAGTATTTGTAATTCTTTTCAGGCTTCCTTTCTCGAATAGATAAAGATCGCTTCCCTCACCATCCTTTCTTGCCCCCACAGCTATTTTATTTCCCCATGCAATATCGTATATTTCAAGAGCTTCCGAGGCGAAAATGGTTTTACCCTTTCCTGTAATAAGATCAACAAGCATAAGCTTTGAACCGCAGCAACCCATGGGGGCAGAGTAGATGAGCCTGTTTCCCTTTACAGCAAAGGCCTTTATAAGGCCTCTTAATACCTTCCTTTTCTCTTTTGTTTCCAGATTTAGTTCTATTATTTCCCTTACCTCACCGTATCCCTGATTGATTCTGTTTTTAAATCCTCTTCCTGCCTCGGGCCGGACATAATAAAGGTTTTTCCCCTGAAACCTGAGGGGTAAAACTACCGGGTCAGAGACAAGTTTACGTGTCTTCCCTGTTTTCGGATTATATTCAAGGATTTTGTAGGTGGGGATGTAAAAATAAGGGAAGGGTAATTTTACAGAAAGGGCTGAAATATATAGTTTTCCGTTATTCTGTCCCAGCCATAATATATCGTCCGAAGAAAATAGGTAATTGAGTTTTGTGCTCTGCGAGTTCTTTATGGAAAATTCCTTATATAGATGGGATAAGCCATATCCGAAGGCTTTTTTATAAGCGCCTGGTGAAATTCCCAGTATTTGTATGAGCGAGGAACTGTAGGTGTTGATATAACGGGTAAGGGATTCTTCTCCATGACTTTCAGCGAGAAATTTAGTAAATTCTCCTCCGTAGATATATCTCATGGAATAGAAGGGATAAACCGTGGGCTCTCCCATGAGAAATGAAAGATCAAAGGGGGTGGTGCTCCGCAGGTATGCTTCATAGAAGCCTTCGTTCAGCCTCCCCTCAAAAGGTACAAGGGTTGATTCGGAATAAACTGCTATTCCTTCAATCATGAATTCCGGGAGAAAAAGATTGGGTAGAAAAGCCCTTCCTATTGCCCACCTTATAAGACGAGGGGTGCCCTCTGCCCTTGAAAGATGAGCGGCATGGGTAAATTCGTGAATTGATACCTGTCGCCACCAGCTTCTCATGGCTCCAAATTCCGGTGAGGGATAGGGTGAAGAAGTATAAAGGTGAATGGAAGGGACAAAGGGGTCGGTAAAGCCGTTGCTGGAAAGTCCCATATCCTGTATGACCACAATGGTTTTAAGTCCGGGATTTCCTGTAAGCGTGCTGACCCTATGATAGTACTTTTCTAAATAACCAAGAGCCTTCAGAGCCTCCCCCTCCCTGCCCGGGGGGAAGTATATTATAAAATGCCGGGTTTCAAAGCCTTCCCAGGCCAGGAGGGGAAGAAACAACAAAAGGGCGACAAAGGCTTTTTTTATCACAACCTCTCAGAAATGGATTTACCCTGCATAAAGAGGAGCAGATAATCCCTTCCTCCTGCCTTGGAGTCGGTTCCGCTCATATTGAAGCCACCAAATGGGTGGACACCCACAAGGGCTCCTGTACACTTTCTGTTTATGTAAAGGTTCCCTACATGGAAGAGTTTTTTGGCCTTTTCTATCTTCCTGCGGTCATTGGTATAGACAGCGCCGGTAAGTCCATAGATGGTGCCGTTGGCAATCCTGATAGCATCATCAAAGTCCCTGGCCTTGATTACAGAGAGAACAGGTCCAAAGATCTCTTCCTGAGCTATCCTTGCGTTTTCCGGAACATCTATAAAGATGGTGGGCTCAATGTAAAATCCATTTCCACCCGCCTTGTTTCCTCCAACGACCAGTTTCCCTTCGTTCTTTCCTATTTCTATATAAGCAAGAATTTTGGTCTCTGCAGCCTGGTTGATGACAGGGCCTACTGGATAGTTCTCGTCTGCAGGTCCTACCTTAAGCTGTTTTGTCTTTTCCACTACGAGTTCTATGAGTTTGTCATATATAGGTTCGACAGCTATAAGCCTTGAACCTGCAGAGCATTTCTGACCCTGATATCCATATGCTGAAGCCACAACCCCTGCTGCGGCTGCTTCAAGGTCAGCGTCTTCCGCCACAACAATTGGGTCCTTTCCTCCCATTTCTGCGATTACCCTCTTTATCCAGATCTGTCCGGGTACCGTTTTTGCGGCAAGTTCATTTATCTTAAGACCAACGTCCTTGGATCCTGTAAAGGCTATCATCCTTGTTTTGGGATGTGTGACCAGATAATTTCCAGCTATGGAACCAGGTCCTGTAATGAGATTAAGCACTCCCTTTGGCAGACCCACTTCTTCCATGAGCTCCACAAACCTTGTGGCAATAGCAGGAGCGTCGGAAGCGGGTTTAAGAACAACGGTATTTCCTGTAACAATAGCGGCAGTTGTCATTCCAAGAAGAATGGCCAGGGGGAAGTTCCATGGAGGAATTACAACTACAGGACCAAGGGGAATGTAATAATATTCGTTGTATTCTGGAGGATAAGGGGTGAGGGGCTGATTTCCTGCGAGACGAAGCATTTCCCTGGAGTAGAATTCGAGGTAATCTATCGCCTCGGCAACATCTCCGTCTGCCTCTGCCCAGTTCTTACCAACTTCGTGGACCATCCATGCAGCGAACTCGAATTTTCTCTCCCTGAGTCTTTTAGCAGCCCTGAGAAGAATGGCGGCCCTTTCTTCGGCAGGATAAAATCTCCATTCTTCAAAGGCTCTTGTTGCAGCCTCAAGGGCTCGTTCTGCATCCTTCTCGTTTCCCTTCTGATACTCGCCTACAATTTCGTCCTTTTTGGAGGGGTTTATTGACACAAAGGTCTCGCCGGATGAGCTTTCCACCCATTCTCCATCAATGTAAAGTTTTCCCTTATCTGGAAAAGATGCTCTTACCTTTTTTAATGCCTCTTCCATTTTCTTTTTGTTTTCTGGAACTGAAAAATCTGTAAAGGGTTCGTTTTTAAATTCCGGTAACATTTCTACCTCCTTTTATAAAATTTCCTTAAATTCAATATACCATTTTTTCTTAATACCTTCTATAATTAAATAGAATGAAGAAGTTGTCCCTTTTTCTATCAATTTTGATCTCTGCTATCTTCCTTTATCTTTCCTTTTCTAATTTTAATTTTCAGGAAACCCTCAACTATATGAAGCACACAAGGGTGGAATATATAGTTCTTGCAACCATTATCTTTGTTTTTTCCTTTTTCCTGAGGGGGATAAGATGGAAAATTCTTCTTCAGAATAGCGGGGATATAAGCATAAAGACTGCAACGTCCAACATTTTTATAGGCCAGATGGGGAACAACATCCTTCCCTGGAGGATGGGGGATCTCTGGCGGGTTATAATGCTGAAAAGGCAGAACAGGGTTTCAATGGTGTCCTCCGGTGCGAGTCTGGGAACTGAGAGACTTTATGATGGCATTACAATAGTCATTCTGGGGATAATAAGCAGTTCCATCTATTCTATCCACATGAGGATGTTGAAATTGCTTTATATCCTGGGGGGAGTCATTCTGGGGATAATATTGCTTCTGTGGTTGTTCTTTAAGTTCTTCGGTGAAAAAGAGGGAAAATTTATAAAAAATCTTTTGAGTGGCATTTCCACCCTCAAGGATCCGGTGAAGTTTTTATACCTTATAGGTTTTTCCCTGGTAATATGGAGTGTGGAAAGTTTGTCCTTCTATTACTTTTTCCTCTCTTCAGGATTCAAACTCAGCATACTCCAGGTGTTTTTTGTGGTTTTTTCCCTCAATCTTGCCCTCCTTATCCCTGCTGCTCCTGCCAGCCTCGGAACCTTTGAGTACGCCATAGTATTTTCATGCAAACTTTTTCACATTCCGAAATCCGCTGCCCTTTCCCTGGCTCTAACCATTCACTTCATGAGGTTTCTCTCCATTAACCTTGTGGCCATCATTTTCATGCTCCTTCTGGGGATAAAGTTCAAGCGGGAGATTAAGGAGTTAGAGGAAGCAGCCAATGTGCAGGATGAAACTGCTTGACAGGCTTAAAAAATACGAGGAGGGAGATTTTACTTTCATAGAAGATGGTTTTCCCCCTGTTTTTTGTAGCGCAGAGGGAGTGAATGTAAGGGATTGTGATGGGAATCAATATACGGATCTTACAAGTTTTTTCGGAGTTTCCATACTGGGACATTCCCCTGAATTTGTGAAAAAAGAGGCAGAGAAGGGTTTTTTCCACGGAATGGGGGATCTTTTCCCATCTAAGGAAAAAATTGAGCTTCTGGAAAAGCTTTCCGGCCTTCTGGGAGGGGGCTGGAAGGGGATTCTTCTTCAGAACGGGTCTGATGCAGTGGAGGCATGTTTAAGAACCGCCCATATATTTACAGGTAAAAGAAAGGTTATAGCTTTTCAGGGAGCCTATCATGGCACAGGACTCGGAGCCCTTTCCGTGACATATGGCAGGAAATTCAGGGAGAAGTTCGAGGGGATTCTTCCCATGGAGGCGATATTTTTCCCCTTCGATGAGGAGAGCCTGGAACAGATAGAGGAAACTGTCAGGCATGGTGACGTTGCTGCCATAATAATCGAGCCCATTCAGGGAAGGGCAGGGATAAGGCTGGCTTCTCCACGGCTTTTAAAGGGGCTCAGAAAAATAGCCGATGAGTTCATGGTTCCCCTTATCTTCGATGAAGTTTATTCGGGATTTTTTAAAACCGGCAGAACCTTTGCCTGGAACCTTTTCGGAGTTGAGCCGGATTTGATAGCGCTGGGAAAGGCTCTTTCCGCTTCTTTTCCTCTTTCTGCCTGCATGGGTAAGGAAAGGATAATGGATGTATGGGGCAAAAGCGATGGAGAGGCAAGCTACACATATACATTTTCCGGAAACCCCTTTTTCTGCAGGGTAGCCCTTGCTGCTATGAAGGAGTACGAGCGCATTAAGGCCGGTGAAAGGGCCCGGGAGATAGGAGACTGGATTGATGAACTGTCCGAACCCCTTTTAAAAAAGGGAATAATAAGGGAGAAAAGGGGGGTGGGAATTCTCCGGGGATTTGATTTTGGAAGGCCAGGCGCCGGATATAAAGCATTCCGACGCCTCCTTGAGCTTGGCTGGATAACCCTTCCATCAGGGCTTCAGGGCGAGGTTCTGGAAATAATTCCTCCTCTTATAATGGACAGAAAGACGCTGGAGGAGTTTTTCGGCATTTTCCTGAACCTGGGATAAGGGGGGTAATTTTGTCCCTTTTTATAAAAGAAACGCTTTCGCATTTACCCTTCTGTCCGTTTAATTTACAATAATTCTGTGAGCAAATATGTCTGGCAGGGGTTAAGGGACCCGAAGTTCTGGGTTCCCATAGTGATTTTGTTCGTCTGGGGAGCGGCATTCCTTCTGGACCTTTTCGTACGGGCCTTTTCCGGGGTGGTATTGAGTCTTACTTTTCCCCTTCTGATTATATGGGCAGTGGTTTACTGGGTTTATTCCAGAAAAAAGCAGAAGAAACTTGATGCGTTA
>JAMOUL010000260.1 GCA_027062035.1 Candidatus Aminicenantota bacterium
TTACTTCTCGTTGGTGTGGCTCTTGCAGGTTTAGGAATATGGGGAAGTCAGCTGGGGCTTCTCAGGCTCAAGACCCCAACCCCCAACTTCGTTCTGGTCTTTTAGTATTCTGAGTATTTTTATGGAATGAGAGTCTTTATAGTTGTTCTCAAATCTTTTCCAACAAACCTATCAGAAAGAGAGGGACTTTCCCCGGCGAGTAAGGATGTGAGAGGACGATCTTATTGTATTTGGAGGCGCTATATCCCTTAAATTGGCTTACCCCTTTACCTTTTCCCCCTATCTCAAAAATAGTGTCCTTGTGGTTCTGAAGCAGGAAATCTGGAGTTTTCTTCCCTCTTTTTGATTTTAAGTAAAATATTTTCGCATTGAGAAACTTCATCATCTCGGCAAAAAAATCCTCTCTCAGCGAGCCGATACAATCACTATAACTTTTATAGAGGAGTCTATAGGGCAAATGCATAAGGATTTTCGGTTCCTTTGTGACATTTGTGCCATATGGAGGTATAGGGTTTAAGATGAAGCCCTTATCCAAAAGGGCAACATATTGAATCGCCTTGTATTTTGTTATTCCCGTGTTTTTGGATATGGAAGAATAATTTATCCCCTCAGACTGGGATTTACCGATAAAGTCAACGACTTTCTTTATGTTCTCTATTTCCTCCACCTTCATATCCCGTTTTACCGTGGGTATATCTCTGGTTATTACCCTCTCAAGAATGTTCTTGAAAAGGTGGTAAGGTTGAGGTTCCTCAAGGGTGAAGGGATACAGTCCTCCCTTTAGGTATTCATCAAATAAATACTCATACTGCAAAATCTGCCTGTTCCAATTGCCCGATATTATATCCTCAATGGAGAGCGGCTTTAAGGTAATTCCCCTTGTAAACCAAAGGAATTCTCTGAAGTTAAACGGTCCCATTCCTATCACTTTTACCCGGCGAGAAAGATCTACCCCAGACTCTAACATCCATAAAGCTATGGAACTTGTGAAGATAATTCTTACACCCCCCAGGAAATCGTAAATTTTCTTTAATTGTTCAGTGTAACCCTTCAAATAATGTATCTCATCCAATAGAAAAACTTTTACTCCGTAGTGGATGGAAACTTCTTTAACAAAGTCAAATAGATCTAATGAACTATTCTGAGTGTCTAAGGATACATACAGGGCTCCATCCATTTCTCTTGCAAGTTGCCTTAGAAGCACGGTTTTCCCTACTCCTCTTGGGCCTGCTATCCCAATGAAGTATTTTCCTTTGTCCCCTGCGATAGCAGTGTAGATAAACCTTTTTTTCCTATACTTTTCCACCTGCTCAAGAGCAAGGTGATGAAGTTCAAATATCTCTTTGTAGTTCATGATTATATTTTACAGGAAAAACTGCATTTTGTTCAATAGTTAAACAAAATGATATGCATTTTGTAAAATCATTTGACGAATATTTTTTTTCTTATGGCAACATAAGATACTACTTTTTGCTGAACTCTGTTTTTCGTGGAAAGCGTGAGAAAAATGTTTAACTAAAAATCTACCAACTTCCCTACTCCTCCATTTGGGAGTTCAGGATCTCATACGCTTTCTCGGTTATTTGTTCCACGGCCTCAGTAAGTTCTTCCTTTCTTCCTCACCTGGGGTATTTACTTTGTCATGGGATGCCATGTTTTCTTTTACAAGAATTTCCATTTCTTCGTCATGAACTCCCTTCTGGCCTCAGTGCTTTAGGGAGAGCCCTGGGCTTTTCTCCCTTCCGTGGAATGTGATAAATTTTTAAGTATGAGGGGAAAATTTTTCTCAAATCGCAAAGGTAAAAATTTG
>JAMOUL010000261.1 GCA_027062035.1 Candidatus Aminicenantota bacterium
GGTTATATGTCTTGGAGCAGTCATAAGGGGAGAAACCCCTCACTTTGATTTTGTAGCCTCTGAAGTTGCAAAGGGAATAGCCCAGGCATCCCTCCAGAGCGGGGTGCCCGTTGTTTTCGGTGTGGTCACTTCAGACACCCTTGATCAGGCTATGGAAAGGGCCGGCGGCAAGATGGGCAACCGCGGTTTCGATGCAGCCCTTTCAGCGGTCGAACTCGCCAACCTTCTGAGGACTTCCGGAATATGAAAAGGGAGAGGAGAGTAGCCAGAGAAATTGCTCTGAAGACCCTATTTCAAATGGAGATGGATGGGGACCCTCTGGAGGCGCTCAGGGATTATTTCTCCGAGAACAGACTGCCAGAGGAAATAAGAACCTATGCCAGTACCCTGGTCCATGGGGTAGTGGAAAACAGGGAGGAGCTGGACAGGAGGATTTCCTCAAGCACCAGGAAAAAATTCGCCAACCTTCTTCCCATAGAAAAAACCATACTCAGGATTGCCACATTTGAGATGCTCAACGGGATAAAACCTGCCATTGCCATAGACGAGGCTGTAGAACTTGCGAAGAAGTACGGTGAGGCCAATTCCTATAGAATTATTAACGGTATCCTGGATTCCCTGCACAAACAAAATGCTTCTTAAGCCCTTCCTTATTTCCATACTTAAAATCGCACTTATCTTTCCCAGAATTTCCATACCCTATTTCGAGAATCTTAATTATACCCAGAGGCTTGATGGACAGAGGCTTTACCTGACTTTGAGGATAGGGGTGGTAAAGGATATGCCATACAGGGTTGCAGTAAGGAGAAACGTGATAGAGGTAAATTCGGACAGGAGATTTTATCGCTTTGCCTCCAGGATTGCCGATGGGGGTACCTATGTGGAAAGAATAGAGAAAATACTCCTCTGGGTTAGAAAAAACATAAAGTACGACGGCAACGACAGGGAGGATGACCCCTTCAGGGTTCTGAGAAGCAGAAGGGGGAGCTGTATAGGTTTTTCTGCCCTTTCCTCAGCGCTCCTTAACTCCATCAAGATACCCACCAAGGTTGCCACAGGCTATATAATTAAAGAAGGAAAACCTGTTCCCCATCGATGGATCGAGGTTTACTTTCCCGGACAGGGATGGGTGTTTCTTGATCCCCAGCGGGATATGGTAAGCCCGGATTACATATTTATGGGGTATAATGGTCTTTCCGCCTGGCCGGTGTTTTCTCTGAAAACCCTCGAGGTGAAAAGGGAAGTCAGGAATTAGGAGGAAAATATGGAAGAAAAGGAAGTGAGAAGAGAAAGACTGGAGGAGCTGAAAAAGCTCGGCTATGAACCACATCCCTATTCTTTTCCTGCTGAAGACCCCGTATATTTGATAGTGGAGAAATTCAGGAATGTGGAGGGGGAGGAACTGGAGAAGGTAAACGTCTCCACTGCCGGAAGGATATTGACCATCCGCAGAATGGGAAAGGCCACCTTCTTCCATATTTCGGACGGAAGGGAAAGACTCCAGATTTTCCTCAGGGAGAATACCCTGGGAAAGGAAAAATACTCTCACTTCAAGCATTTCAATACAGGGGACTGGATAGGTGTAAAGGGAAATCTCTTCAGAACAAGGACCGGAGAGTTGACGGTTCTTGCCAGGGACTTCACCCTCCTTGCAAAATCCCTTCTTCCCCTTCCGGAAAAGTGGCATGGACTGCAGGACGTTGAGATAAGGTTCAGAAAGAGATACCTCGATCTTATAGTAAATAAAAAGACCAGGGATACCTTTGAGAAAAGGGCAAAGATCCTGAGGAAGCTAAGGGAATTTTTC
>JAMOUL010000262.1 GCA_027062035.1 Candidatus Aminicenantota bacterium
CCTGGAAAGGTTCCATTCATTATCCCAGAACGAATAGCATCGGAAAACTTCAACTAAATTTTGTGTTGAGAACAAGGAGCCTGGGTTCTGTCATTTCCTCTATTGCATAGCGCAAGCCTTCCCTTCCAAAGCCAGAATCCTTCACACCCCCGTACATCATATGATCTACTCTAAAGGAAGGAACATCGTTAAGCACAACCCCACCAACAACAAGATTCTCATAGGCATATCTTGCCTTCAAAAGGTTATTGGTAAAAACACCTGCCTGAAGACCGTATCTGGAATCGTTTACCCTATCTATTGCTTCCTCGAAATCGTCGTAGGGCAAAATCACTACGAGTGGAGCAAAGGCTTCCTCTGATACTACCTTAGCTTCGTGGGGAACGTCCACAATAACCATGGGGGTAAGTATCCTGCCCTTTCTCTCTCCTCCTATAAGAATTTTCCCACCCATTTTTTTAGCTTCCTCAACCCATTCAATGGTTTTTTCCACCGCAGCATCGTTTATCATCGGACCAACTTTTACATCGGGATCAAGTGGGTCTCCAATCTTTAGCTTTTTAACTCTTTTCACAAATTCAGACACGAACCTGTCGTAAAGGGAACGATGAACATAAATTCTCTGAACGGAAATACACACCTGACCCGAATAATTGTATGCCCCGAGGACATTGCGCTCCACCGCCCAGTCGAAACTGGTATCCGGTTCCACCACCGATGCAGCATTTCCTCCAAGTTCAAGGACCACCCTCTTTTTTACTGCCCTTTCCTTAAGTTTCCAGCCCACATCTGCGCTTCCCGTGAAGGTAAGAAGTTTTACCCTGCTGTCTGCAATTATTCTATCCGCCGCATCATAGGTGGAGGGAAGAACCGAAAGTGCTCCTTCAGGCAACCCTGCCTCATAAAGTATTTCCCCGAGTCGAAGGGCAACTGTGGCTGTCTGGGTAGCGGGTCTAATAATGATTGTATTTCCTGATGCAATGGCCGGGGCGAGTTTATGGGCAACCAGGTTAAGCGGGAAATTAAAGGGAGAAATTCCGAAAATTACCCCTATTGGAAACCTCCGGATGATAGCCCACCTTTCCTCTGCTCCCTTTCTCATATCGAGTGAATAGATCTCACCGGGAATTCTTTTAGCCTCCTCTGCTGCGGTCAAAAAGGTAAATTGTGCTCTTTTTACCTCTGTTATTGCATCCTTTATTGGTTTCCCGCACGAAAGGGTAATATCTTCTGCCATTTCCCTTTCCAGATCCTTCAGCCTTCTGGAAACAGTTGCAAGAATATTGTACCTCTCTTCAGATGTTAGCCTTTTTGTTGTCTCAAAGGCTTTTTTTGCAAGGTCAAGGGCCTCTTCCGCAATATCAACATCGGCAATATGTACTTCTGCTATCTTCCTATCATCGTAGGGAAACCTTATTTCCCTTTTCTCCCTCCCTTCCACCCACTTGCCTCCAAGCAAAACTTTGTATTCCTTCATTTCACCCTCCTTTGCTTCCCTCTTTATACTGCTTTAACCCTTTACCATGTCTGAAAAGTGTGTTTCTTCCCTCGCTCACCCCAGCCTTATCTTATAATCCCCGATGAAAAAATTCAAGGCAAATCTCTAAACGTTACGAACAGGGGTCTGTCCCTAAATCTCGAAAAAATAAATCTCCCGTCTTAGCCTCTAAATTGATGTCCGCACCTAAGCCTTTAGTTGCCTTTTTCTGCTCTATTAAGAAGCTCCTCTGCTGTTCGCAAAGCCGAAGGGCTTATCTCTCCTGCAAGCATGCGGGCAAGTTCCTTTATCCTTTCTTCCCCGGAAATTTCCCGCACAAAGGTATAGGTTCTTCCGCCTCTAACCTTCTTTTCTATAACAAAATGCTGATCTGCAAAGGCCGCAACCTGAGGTAGATGTGTTACAACAATGGTCTGGCTCATGGAAGCAAGTTCCTTAAGCATGGCACCCAGGGTATAGGCTGTTTTTCCACCTATTCCGGAGTCAATCTCGTCGAATACAAAGGTTTTTCCCTTCTCGGCGTTCAGGCTTTTTAAGGCAAGCATAATCCTTGAAAGTTCCCCACCGGACGCTATTTTTTTCAGGGGCCTGGGCTCTTCTCCAGGATTTGCAGAAAAGAGAAATTCCCCTTCTTCCATCCCGAATTCATATGGAGACCTTTCTCTGAGCTGGATTTCAAACAGTGGCTTTGAAATGGCGAGTTTCTTCAACCGGGATTCAATCTCCCGTTTAAGACCGGTAGCACCCTTTCTCCTCTTTTGAGAGAGCTCAGAGGCAACCTTCCTGTATTTTTCCCAGAGAACCTTCAGCTCTGCCTCAAGCTTTTCCTCAACATCTCCTTCTTCTATATGTTGCAATTTCCTCTCGGCCTCTTCTTTATATTTAATAATGGCATCTATTGAATCTCCGTATTTTTTCTTAAGCCGTTCAATGAGGGCAAGCCTCTCCTCTATTTCTTCTATATTTCCCTCTGTATCCTCAAGAATTGATGACTTTTCTCCCAGGGCAAAGCTGAGGTCGGAAAGCACCGAAAGAAAGGAATCCATTTCCTTTGTGTAGGATTCCATATCCCTGAAGGTGGAACTTAATTCTTCAAGGGCATTTTTCATGGCCCATAGCCTTTCCCTGGCACCGCCCTCCCCTTCCAGTTCCATGGATATCTGCCCCATGAGTTCCTTCAACCTTTCCCTTTTTATTATGTACTCCCTCTTTTCCCTTAGCTCCTCTTCCTCCCCAGGCCTTAAATTGGCTTTCTCTATCTCGTTTATCTGAAACGTGAGGAAGTCCTTCTGCCTTTCCCTCTCCTCCCTCTCCATTCTTGCTCTCTTCAGGGCCTCCTCCTTTACTCTAATCTCCTCCCACAGCCGATTAACCTCATCCCTCAGGGACAAAAGGCCAAGAAAGGAATCAAGAAAAAGGAGGTGATTTGATGCATCCAGGAGAAAATAGTGATCGCGCTGTCCAAAGATATCTATTCTGGAAGAAACTGCCTCTGCCAGCTTCTTTAAAGGGACAAGTTCCCCGTTGAGATAACCACGGGACCGTCTTTTTCCTATCTCCACCGCCACTGTGGTATCGTCGGAAAGAATGGCTTCTATCCTCGCAAGTTCTTCCCCGCTCCTTATGACGTCCGGATCGCCCTTTCCACCCATAAGAAGTTTAAATCCCCCCACTATTATGGACTTTCCCGCCCCTGTCTCCCCTGTGAGAACCACGAAACCCGGCTCCAGTTCAAGTTCGGCTTCTTCTATAACTGCGATGTTCTTTATCCTGAGGTAGCTTATCATAGGAAAAATTATAACATCTTAAAAAGACGGGACAGTACAACTTCCCATGAGAAGTTTTCCCTGACGTATTTTCTTCCCTGTTCTCCCATATATCGGTAAAGTTCCGGGTCTGAAAGGAGAAGTTCAACCGCGGAGGCAAAGCTGGGGCAATCCCTGTATGTAAACCCTGCATCAGAACGCTGAATGTGCCCCCGGAGCACGGGCGATCCCTCATTTACAATGGCCGGCACGCCAAGGGCCATGGATTCCAGCAGAAAATAGGAAAAGCTCTCAAGAGTGGAGGGATGAATTGTAATTGTGGCAGCCTTTATAGCATCCCATTTTGCCCGCTCCGGAAGGTATCCGAGGTACCTTATTCTGGGATCAGCAGGAAGCCCCATATTGAGCTTTCCTGCCAGGGCAAAGAGGGAGGGACGGTAATTGGCATAGGGAATAAAGCACTCAAGCATGTGATTACACCCTTTGCCCTCATCTATTCTGCCCATGTAAAGGAGAAGGGGAGGAAAAAGAAGAAACCTCTCAAGGAAAAGCTTGGGAAAGAACTGGGATGGAGGCTCTATCCCCGCGCCTATAACCTCTCGCCTGTTTTCTGCAGGGTAAAACCTGTCCACAAGTTCCTTTTCCTCTTCGGAAAGGAAAAGGAGGGTACCGGGAATTGTAAAAACATCCCTCATTATTCCCATGTGGAAGGGAGGTTCGTCATGGGCTGTTGGGAAAAGAATCGCCCTCTTCCCCACTTCTTTTATACCATAATAAGCCGGGTAATAAAGATAGGTAAAGAAAATTACAATATCATATTCCCTGTGTTCCCTTGATATTGCTTCCACAAGGGATGGGGAAACAGGACCCTGAAGCTCCAGCCATTCCCTTTCTTCATTCTGGCTTCTGGGCTCCTTAAAAAATTCCTCTGAAAAGCGATTGAACTCCTCTATATTACGTTCCCTCTCCACAGGATATCTTTTTATTTTTACCCCGCGAAGTATGCTTTCGCCTGAAGGGTAATGGTTTGCCCAGGTAATATAATCAAGGGCGGTGGTTGTATAAACCGTAATATCCCAGCCCCGGACATAAAGACGCTCCGCATAATCCCTTGCCAGTTTTTCTGCTCCGCCCACAACCTCCTTTCCGTAACGCTGCACAACAAAGGCTGCTCTCATGGATTAATTATACATTAGTTCTTAAAGCTTTCCGCAATGGGGTCTGTCCCTAAGGGAAAAATTCATTATTCATTTAATTCTACAATTTCTTTAATGTATAATGTAAAAGAGGGGGTTGTAATGAAACAGCAGGAAAAACACCTGCGGACTCTTGAAGCCATCGCCTCCATTCATCAGGCCGTAGGGGCAAATCTTGATCTTAAAGCTATTTGTAAAATAATTGCGGAAAAAATTGTGGAGATAACAGGAGCAGATGGAGCGGCTATTCTTATTTTCAGGGATGGATATGCAGAGGTTCTGGCAGAGGTGGGCTTCAGGAAAAAGTTCGAAGGTAAAAGGCTTGAACTTACCATGCCTGCTATAAACTATATATTAAACACAGGAAACCTGATCTTCACAGGGGAACTTGAAAAGAGCGTTGCTGCAACATGCATCCCATCTGGCTGCGGGATGAAATCTCTCATTTGCGTACCGATAATCATCAAGGACCGTATAAGGGGAATAGTGCACCTTGACGCTGCAAGGGAAGACGCCTTTGATAGGGAGGATCTGGAACTCGTAAAAATGCTTGCTGGTGAAATCGCCATAATAATGGAGAGAACGTTCCTGTATGAAGAAATCAAGGAAATGAGCATAAAAGACCCCCTTACAGGCGTGTACAATCGCAGGAAACTCGAGGAGGACCTCAATCACGAAGTATCCAGAGCAAAGAGATACAACAGAAACTTCTCTATTCTAATGATAGATGTCGACTGGTTCAAAAAATATAACGACACTCATGGCCACCAGAAGGGCGATGAACTTTTAAAGAGAATCGTAGAAATACTTAAAAGTTGCCTTAGGGCAAGCGACAGAATCTACCGATATGGAGGGGAAGAATTTGTCGTGCTCCTCCCTGAAACACCCAGGGAAAGAGCGTACGTGGCTGCCGAAAGACTGAGGAAAAGAATAGAACAGGAAAAATTTTTCGGTGCCGAAAAAAGCCAGCCTGAAGGGAAGGTCACCATAAGCATAGGTGTTGCAGGGTTCCCGGATGATGGTAAAAACTGGGAGGAGATTCTAAGGAAGGCAGATTCCGCTCTTTACAGGGCCAAGGAAGAAGGAAGAAACAGGGTAGTTCTGGCCTGATCCATCCTTCAGTCAAATCTCTCTGAATAAGATATGGCAAAAAAGGGTCTGTCCCTGAATTAATATGCAGGTTCCGGGTTCAATATAAGGTCAAGCACAACCTCTGCCACAGAAGCTGAAGAGGCTGCTATTGCTCCTCCTATTGCTCCTTCCGGTCCTACGAAAACACCGACAACTGCTCCCACAGCATCGTCCTTTGCTGTATCCAGGAGCTGATCCTTTATGGCACTCCAGATGCTCCGAGTTCTTCTTTTTCCAAGGAAAACAGAATAGCTTTCCGGAGAATATATTCCGTTTGCCATTCCATCTTCTATTATCTGGTATGCTATTTCAAGGCCCATCGATAGGTTTATAACCATTCTGTTTCTTGTCCTGATCCTGGAAATTCTGCTTTTTTCACTGGAAAGAATATTGCGGAGTTCCGCAAGGCTTCTTGCAGAACGTATTCTCTGAATAACGTTGTTATAAATACCTCCGGGATATACTCCCCTTGTTCTTCTGGACATGTTTCTTGCCCTGTTTATTATCTGAACCATGTCCCTGGATGACCTCGTTCTTGCAAGGCTGGAGATAAAATTGAAGACCTCGTCGGGTGACACACTCCCCGCCCTTCCACGGGAACTGAGCCAGTTCTTGAGCGCAGTCGGATGGTCCAGAAGAAATCTCATCACCCGGGTGTGGTCCTGAACTGTGAGTGTGGTTGAATTTGCAAAGCCTGCAAAGAGCAGAACGAATAAGATAATGAAAATTCTTCTCATATTACCTCCAATAATTTAATATGTTTCTGAATTATATTCCTTAGAAAGGCAACGCGCAAGCTCATCTTAAACATACGAAAAAGGGACAGACCCTATTTTGAACAATTTTCGAAGAAGGCTATTTGTTAGTGAAAGATAAGAATCAAAGAGAGGTTATAAGCTCAAAAAGCCTGCGCTCTGGATGCAGGGAACGCAACTCCTCCACCCTTCTTTTCCCGTTTTTAATAAGCTGATTTCTCAGCTTCTCATCTTCCAAAATTATGCTGGCGCTTTCTCCCCAGATGTCCGGTCTTTTTGTATCGAGAAGCAGGCCTGCATCGCCCACGGTTTCAGGAACAGCTGCTGCCCTATACGCAAGGACAGGCACCCCGAAGTAAAAGGCCTCCACAAAGGGCACCCCAAAGCCCTCATGTTCACTGGCGGATACAAAAAGATCTGCCACTCTATAGAGGGAACGCAGTTCATCGTCCTCGATCCATCCGGTAAATACCACCTCATCATCGCTCAGGTGGAATCTGAAGGCAAGATCATAGAGGGCATAGGTATATCTTGGCAGGGCATTTTTGTTGCCTGCAATTATAAGCCTCACTGCAGGAGAAACCATCTCTTTATAGTAAAAGACAAACTTTATAAGGTCCTCTATTTTCTTGTTAGGGACAACCCGGCCCACAAAAAGAAGATTCACCTTATCATCGCTAAAAATCTCCCTGAAATAAGGACTCTCTTCACCTTCAAAGCGGCTCC
>JAMOUL010000263.1 GCA_027062035.1 Candidatus Aminicenantota bacterium
ACGAAGAGACCTTCGGACCCCTCATTCCCATAATGCCCTTCGATTCGGAGCAGGAAGCCATAGAGATGGCAAATTCCACCCCCTACGGGCTGACGGCATCCATCTGGACCACGAATTCGGAAACAGCCCGCCGCATCGCGGGGAAGTTGCAGGCGGGGGTGATTACCATCAACAGCCACGTGTATTCCTTTGCAGAACCGGAGAGCATCTGGGGCGGGGTGAAGGGATCGGGAATAGGAAGGACCCACGGGAGATTCGGACTCATGGAGACGGTGCAGGTGCAGTACGTGGATGAAGACTTCTCCAGAAAACCCGAACTGTGGTGGTACCCCTACACGCGGATGCTGGAAGAACTGGCGGGAACGTGGCTGGAACTCATGACGAATCCCACCCTCATCAACAAGATTCGCATTTTGACGAAGCTCACTCCCCGCATCGGGTACCTGAACCACCACCTCAACCTCCCCCGCGTCATATGGAAGACACTGTGGTATTGATTTCAGTGGAGAAAGGGGTTTTACGATTCGTTTCCATAACCTTTTAAATTACCACTTTTATTGTGTCAAATTCTCACTCTTTAACATTGAAGACAATGGCCCGATTGTATTTTGTCGAACAGTTCTACCAGTCCTATGAAAGATTCATAGAAGAAAATACCAAATGCAAGAAATTGGAAGATAAAGAAGAATGCGAAAAAATCCTGCAGAATTTAGATGCTTTTATCAAACAGGAACTCAATCGGATAAAAGAAAATCCGGAATATGGGGAAAGGCAAAGGATCAATACCCCATGGTTCAAAGTTTCACTTCCGCCGGAGTGGGAACTCCGCAAATTGAAGAGAGATATTCCCGAAAAAATCGTGAACAGGGCTTTTCACAGGAGAGCAAAGAGTCGCGGGGCTCGAAAACTGCGAATCATGTACCTGTACCATCCCCAAAATAAAATGGTGGTACCCATCTTCATCTACACCCACTATCAATACGAAAATATGCCTCCGGATTACGATATACAGGAAGGCATAGATGAAGCAAAAGAGATGGGGGAAGAATGATTATCCGAATTTCTTCTTTAGATATCTTTCCCTCATCCGACGCATGAACTCATCGGAATCGTCTATCTCTGTAATCTTACTTTCATCAAAATTCTCAAGGGTTCTTTTTAAGTCCCGCTGAAATCGGGGACTGTCCATTTCCACCCTGTCCAGTATTTCATCAACGATTTTTTGAGTCATGGTGACCATATCGAACAGTTTCTCCGGATTTCGATTGAACTCCACGAAGAGATAAATGGCATACAGGTAAATCTTCAATCTGTCAAAGGGATTTCTTACATACTTACTTATTACCTTATTCCCTTCTTCCTCCATCTCCAGCATAGCGTACGCAAATCTTTTAAGTTTTTCCTTCCTCTCCTCGTCAAGAGAATCCCAATCTTCCACATATCTCCAGATTTCTCTATACAAATCGAAGAATTCATCCACAGAAGGGAAACCAAGGAGTCTTAAAAAGAGATTTTTCTTCCTGCCTTTTCCAGCCCCCTCTATCCCCAGTTCCTTTCTCACCTTTGGAACGATCGTGGGAACCACCAGAACCCTTACACTCATATTGTTTTAATTTTAAGGTATTGTACAATAAAGTACACGCCCATTCTTTAATATTTTCCCATGCCCCGATTTCTCCTGCTGTTCTTCGCTGCCTCCTGTCTCCACGCCGGACCCTTCGACACCCTCTGGACCATGACTGCCGGAGCAGATGGACATGATAAGATATA
>JAMOUL010000264.1 GCA_027062035.1 Candidatus Aminicenantota bacterium
ACCCTGCTGGACATATCCTTAAAACCCATGTCTGTAACGTACTTGAAGGGATTATCCCTGTTGGAAGTTCCCAGTATTGTCCCCCCCTTGGGTAAAAGTCCTACGACATCTTCCAGGGTAAGTTCCCGGGCCATATCCTCTACCAGCCCCCTGAAACCATCCAGGAAACCTATAACTTCGAATCCGTACTCCACAATAGCCGTTTTTACAACCGCCCTTATAACTGCATTTAAACCCGGACAATCACCACCACCGGTGAGTATGCCAATTTTCATCATGAGGATATTATATAACAATAAACAGAAAAACATTCTATTTTTTGTTATCCCCTGTGGGTTGTAGTAAAATATTTTTCCATATTATAAAAGGAGGGTTTAAATGTCCATCCAAAAAGTTCTTGAAAGAATTGAAAGTTTAAAAGATGAAGCTATTGAACTGGAAAGAAAACTAACTGCCTTTAAGGCAATGGGACCTGAAAATGGAGGAGATGGGGAGCACAAAAAGGCTGAATTTCTGAAGGAGAAATTAATAGAAATTGGATTTTACGATATCATTGAAATAAAGGCTCCTGACAACAGGGTAACTGTGGGATATCGACCAAATGTAATCGGAATTTACCCCGGGAAGAATCATGATAAAAAAATCTGGATTATGACCCATATGGATGTAGTTCCACCAGGAGACCTTTCACTCTGGAAATCCGACCCATGGAAGGTCTGGATAGACGAGGATGGAAAAATTTATGGAAGAGGGGTCGAGGATAATCAGCAGGATATGGTTGCGTCCCTTCTTGCAATTCAGGCCTTTGCTATGGAGGGTATTGTTCCTGAATATGATGTAGGTCTTGTTTTTGTAGCTGATGAAGAAACCGGAAGTGATTATGGAATAAAGTACGTTCTTAAAACTAAAAAAGACATATTTTCAAAGGATGACATAATCATTGTTCCCGATGGTGGAAACCCTGACGGAACGGAAATAGAGGTAGCAGAAAAGGGAATTTTATGGATAAAATTTGTGGTTAAGGGAAAGCAGACCCACGGTTCAACCCCAGAAAGGGGCATAAACGCCCATAAGGCAGGCGCAAATCTTATAGTAAGGCTCGAAAAACTTTATGAAATTTTCCCTGCATCTGACCCCCTGTTTTCGCCTCCAATATCCACCTTTGAGCCAACCAAAAAGGAAGAGAATGTACCCAATATAAATACAATTCCTGGAGAGGATGTATTTTATTATGACTGCAGGATTATGCCTCAATACACCCTTGATGATATAAAAAACAAAGTTAAAGAAATAGCAGCAGGTGTGGAAAGTGACTTCGGAGTGAAGGTTGAAATTTCTTATCCACAGGAGGCAGAAGCCGCTCCTCCAACACCACCAGATGCACCTGTGGTAAAACTTATACAGGAAGCAGTAAAAGAATTAAGGGGCCTGGAGGCAAAACCCATAGGAATTGGAGGAGGCACAGTAGCTGCTCACTTCAGAGAAGCAGGATTTTATGCCGCGGTATGGGCCACCATGGATGAAACCATGCATTCTCCAAACGAATACGCCTGGTTGAAAAATATAATAGAGGATGCCAGGGTTTTTGCCTATATAATGGGACGGAAATAAGGCTTAATAGCAGGAAGTAAGGTTTATTTCCAGACTTGCCCCGGTATTTGACGTTACAATGTAAGTATAAGGGGGAGGTTGCCAGCGCCTGTATACGAAACGTTCATAAAAGTATCCCTGCGTCCTATTAAATCTCAGGGGGGTATATTCCTCCCCTTCTCCCGTGATTTTCAGTACTATTCCTTCCTGGCTTGCGGTACATGTAGGATAAGCCCAGGTGAGAGAACTTCGTACATATATGTAAACCCTGTAATTTCGTCCAGTACGTCTACAATAAGAATAATCCATTAGTATCTCCGTCGAACTGGGCCAATTTACAGGCAGGGTTCCTTCCTTTTCGAAGGGAAAGGGCACTATAATGGTTCCATTTGTGCCGAAGTAATCCGGGAAATAATAGAAAAAGCACTGCCCATTGTTTATATAATCAATTTTCTCATAAAAGGCAGGAAGGACCAGTCGGCTTCCCACTGGAATACCACTTATCTCACCGGTGTCAGAGATTATGTCCATATAGGTGGTTGTATTGTAAAGCGGAAGGTAAATTCTGAAAATTGCAGGATGAACAGAGGATTGAATGCCAGTAAATTTGCCAATGTTAAAGGAAAACTTTACCCTGGAAGGAATGTAAGCGTACCCTCCTGAAAACTGCACTGTAATGGGCGCTTTTACCACTATATCATCACCACTTCCACCATCGTCCACTCCGTTAGGACCTGCACTTCTGATCTGCCAGGTATTTGTTGACGTATTGATATCATTTATATAAGGATTTCCGTAAGGGTCCAGTATATTGGTTCCGTCCCATCTTGGTGGATTGTAATAGGGTCCCTTCCACCCTACATACTGCTCTGTTCCGTTGGGACCGATCCCTGTAGGATATGACAGTTGATTCCCCTGTACTATAAGGTCTCTAAGCTGTGGCGGAATAACTCCGAGGTCCCCATGATAACCGAAATGCGTCTCTCCATCCCCGATAATTGCTTTGTAAATAGCTTCCAGCTCTGTTTTCGTTTGAGTTTCAAGACTGGCTTCCCTCTGAAAAAATATAAATGCTACCGCTATAAAGGAAGAAATGGCAATGATTGCTATCAGAAGTACTATTGATAAAAGAGAGACACCTCTCTTCATTAGTTGGACACTACCCTTGAGCCTCCCCCACTGGAATGGATTGTAAAATTATAGGTGGATGTGGGTGTATAGGGAGGGCTTGGAAGAAATAACCTGAAATAATTATTGGTGGAATTCCATCTCATGTTTCCAATACCAAGTACCTCCATGGAAACCCCGTTCTGATAGTATCCAGAGCTTGTAGGAGAACAATTTAAGGCACTCCGGGCTCTTATCTCTATTCCCTGAGCTGCCCACCACCATGTATGATTTATAACCCGATACCAGTAAATACTATCCACCATCGCTCCTGAAGAATCTGTGGTTAAATCCATGGAGATTGCTATTTCCCCGGAGAGAGGAACCGCCCTGGTGTAATATTTTCCATATTTTAATCCACCGCAAGTGTAAATTATTCCCTGAAATACCCGTTTTCCGTAGGGAACGTTAGAAAGGGTCCTTGTCTGATATCCGCCATCTGTATATGTGCCATTTCCATTGACCGGATAGTACATTCTATAATTTACATAACGAAAATTTTCGATTTTCCCTATTATTGAACTGAACCCAACGGAATTGGCTGCTATGTAAAATCCATCCCCGTCAGAGTCGGTTACTATTATGGGACTTTCCGGGTAATATAGATTATCCTGATTTACCCCCTGACCCTGTGGAATGCTCCAGTCTATTTGACCATCCGGACCGGCAGAAGCCAGCTGCCATTGAAGACTGGAACCTGTAAGTGGTGTCATTTGATAGGGATTTCCCCATGGATCGAGGAAATAACCATTTGAATCCACCTTTGCAGGGGAATAGTATGGACCTTTCCATCCTATTATAACCCCGCTTCCTGACGGCCATTCCTGAGGGGAAGGTCTATCGCAGGAATCAGAGGAAGGAACTGCAAGACAGCGAAGGTCCGGTGGGATGTTTCCCATATCTCCGTGATACCCGAAGTCATTTTCCCCGTCACCAAAAATAGCTTTATATATGGCTTCAAGATCACTGGCTGCCCTTTCGTATTTTTTCTGTTCTGTAGACCTGTACATTACAGGGATTATAAGAGCAGCCAGTATGGTTATTACAGCAATTACTACTATAATTTCTACCAGTGTAAAGCCCTTTTTCATGGTGTAAATAAAAAATGGAGAAGGAAGGAAAATTCCTTCCTTCTCCAGAATTATGAATTGATTATCTGAGCCTTACGCCAATATCGTCATCACCAAGAGAGGCAGAGGCCTGTGTTTGGGTGGAGTTAGTGTCTGCCTCTCCATCGGGACCTGCACACCAAACCCACATAGCATTGGAACCGGTAGCATCTTTTACATTGGAAGAATATTTATGACCCCATGGGTCGGCCTTTACTTCGGCTATATAAGGTCCCTTCCAGCAATTTTCGCTTGTTGTGGCTGCGCAGGCTGTATACCCTGGAGCGTTAGATATAAGTTGATTTTCAAAAGTATCGTATCCATTTGTAGCCCCGCTCCACCACTGGTATCCGCTTCCGTCTGTACCTGCACTTCCGTTATTGGAATAAATGAAATCGACTTGAGTCGTATTAAAAGTTGAGTAGGAGGGCCAGATGCCTACATCCTTGTAAAAGGATGCCATGGCGGCCCCAAGTACCTGAACTTCATTGTTAGCTCTTGCTATTTTTGCATCAAGAATGTTCTTTTCAATGGTCGGAACAAGAATAGCAGCCAGTATGGCTACAACGGCCAATACAACGACCATTTCGATTAAGGTAAAACCTTTCTTCCCTCTCATTATACATACCTCCTGTTGAAATTTTTCATCGTATTTTATTTTAGAGCGAATTTTTACAAAAATCAAGTTTTTCTCTTTTATTATCAAGAAATAGAAAGAAAAAAGAATAATTTTTATTCAGACTTGCAAACATTAATTAAGTTTTTAGATCCTTCCATTTACATCTGAATTAATGCCTGAAAAAGGAAATAATTTTTTAATTTTTATTGTAAAGAATTCTAAAACTAAGTAAAAATTTATTCCCTGAGAGAAATATTCAGGGAATTAAGTATAAAAATACTTTAAAATTATCTCAACCACCCGGGAGGAATGCCTTCCTTTCTTGCTTTGTTGTAAAGAGCCTCAAGTTCCTGTTCTGCCTTCTTTAGTTCATTTTTTGCCCTGAGCAGATCTCCTTTTGCCTTTTCAAGTTCGCTCTTTACCCTTGCATGTTCGAACGGTCTCTGCTCTATGAGAAACTGTGTACTGAGACTGTTTACTTTAAGCTCCAGTTCTTTAATTTTGTTTTTTAATCTGGCAATCTTTTCCCGGATAATCCTGCTCTGCTCCGCCCACCATTCCCTGGAACCCTTCTGATGCCCCTTCTTGCCGGAAGTTTCCTTGGGAGCCTTTGTCGATGGATTAACAGTACGTGATGATGTTCCTATTACATTTATCCCACCAGGAGTATTTTTCAGATCATCATTTGTAATGACCTTGGTCTGCTTTATTTTCTTCCTTCTTTCCTTCTCCTTTTTAGAAAGTTCCACAAGGGAGCTCTGAGCCACCAAAATTCCCCCAAGAAGGATGAAAATTATGAACCTTCTCATCTGTAACCTCCACTTAAATTATAGCTCATACGAGCCGAAGTTCCAATATGTCCTCGTCCATTTCCAGTGTTTTCGACAGTTCCTTCCACTGCTGGAGGTCGTTTATCTCCACAGTCAGGAATATAAAGCCTGTACCGTCTCCAAGACCCTTGCCTTCTATGTTGGTAACGTTTATATGGAATTTTGAAATAAGTTCAAGCACATCCTTTAACATTCCAGGTCTATCTATCACCTTTAATCTCACAGAGATGGTTTGTTTTTCCGGACCTTCCACCCACTTCGCCTCTTTTATTCTCGAGGGATCAAGGAATCCCTGGAGATAAAGGGGACAGGTTTTAGAATGTATCTTTATACCCCTTTTACTTACGTAGGCTATAATTTCCTCTCCCTTTATTGGATTACAGCATTTGGCAAATTCTACCTCTATGTCCTGCATTCCATCCACAATTATCTTCGGTTTTGAAACCAGGAGTTTTCTTTTCTTTTTTTCTTCCTTTATCTTTTCAGGGAAAAGCCTTCTCAGAAATTTCCAGGTCAGGTTCAGGGCATCCTTTCCAAGCATATAATAAAAATAATCCACATCCGCAATATTTACATTCTTCAAGCGCCTTTCAAGCTCTTCTTCGTCTATTTCTCCAAGTTGTTTTCGGTTTTTCTGGAGAAACTCTTCCCATTTCTTTTTTCCTGCAGGAACAACCTTGCTTTTTTCCGTTTTCCTGAACCAGCTTTTGATCTTCTGTCTTGCCCTTTGGGTTTTCACAAAATTCAGCCAGTCCATCGAAGGGGTAGCCCTGGGATCTGTTATTATCTCCACAACCTGACCCGAACGAAGCGGCTTTTTGAGAGAATATCTCATTCCATTTACCCTGGCTCCTATAGTATGATTTCCTATTTCTGTATGGATAGCATAGGCAAAGTCCAGAGGGGTTGAGCCAGCAGGTAGTTCTATGGTGTGTCCCTTGGGGGTCTGCACGTAAATAACATCTTTTATTTCAAGGCTTTCCCCTATCTGTTTTATGAGACTGGTGCTCTGAGTTCTGGATTCCTCCTGAAGTTCTCTTACAAAGTCAAGGGCCTCTTTTATGTAACTTTTATCTTCCTTGTAAGCGAGGTGAGAAGCGGAACCGAGTTCTGCCTCACGGTGCATTTCCTCGGTTCTTATCTGAATCTCGAACTTGTCACCATCTACAATTATAGTGGTATGAAGGGAGCGATAACCGTTGGGCTTTGGGCTGGCAATCCAGTCCCTTAATCTGGACTGAATGGGGGGCCAGTTTTGATGAACTATTCCCAGGATCTGATAACATCTATCCACCTTGTCAGTAATTACTCTGAGTGCAAGCAGGTCATCTATTCCCTCAAGTCCAACTCCTTTTTTTCTCATCTTTCTGTATATGCTATAAAGTCTTTTAACCCTGTATTCTACCCTGAAGGGCACCTTTTCCTTTTTAAGGGTCCTTTCTAAAAGACCCTTCATTTTTATCAGCTTTTTTTCAAACTCCTTCTTTCTTGCAGCCAGCATTCTTTCCAGTCTTTTATACTCTTCTGGATAAAGATATTTGAAGCTGAGATCCTCAAGGTCTCCTTTAATCTTTCCCATTCCCATCATATGGGCAACCGGCACATAAATTGTGAGTGTTTCTTCAGCAATTCTTTTCCTTT